>JAQVHC010000018.1:6582-17573 GCA_028696435.1 Actinomycetota bacterium
CAAAGCTGTCAGTTAAATAATTGACTTCCAGATTGGCTGCAGGTTCAATAATTTTATAAAGCCTTAATATCTCATTATATCGTGCCCAGCAGTGGGTTCTCCCTATCTGTTCCGCTTTAAATACCGACAATAAAGCATCACTGTTGCCTACAAAGTAAACAGTATAGCCATTCTCAAGGTCTTTAATCATATTTTCTACTGTATACTCCGGAACTTTATGTGAAATATACTCTATATTTTTATCACCGTATACATATTCATTAACAAACATGCCAACACTTGTAGACTTTGCAAGAACATACACCTTAGAGTTACTCTCCATATTTCTGAATGCCTCGTCCCAGAATTTATAAACATCCGGAGTCTCGGAAAGATCAAGTGCTTCATAATTTGTGAGAATTAAACATGTGGGCATAAATGCAAAAAAAATTGCAACAACTACCGTCAGGGTATTCTTTAAAAATCTATCAACTTTCAAAATTTCCCGATCGCCTATTGACTTATTAAAAAGAAAAATTAAGCCGTCAAATATAAATAGTAGCCCGAATGCAATATAAAAAGCAAAAACGATCATTGAATTAAGCAGATAATTTTGCAGTGCATGGTCTGCATACAATGGAGGAACAATAAGATTTAGAATTACAAGTAAAAAAGTACATAATCCAAACTTCTTATTTTTCCTGACCAGCACTATAAAACCTACAAGTGCTATTATAAGAAGTAAAATACCGTAAGTCCCATAAATCATTGAAAGATAATTTTTTATAACTTTAAGAATTAACGAAATATTTTTACCGCCAAAGCTCCCGCCATGCAGCTCGCCTGTTACATTTCTACCGGTTATATAATAAAAGAATTTTAAAGGGCTTGTTACGTCTCCATATCCCTGCAGTGATCTGATGGGAAGATAGAGATAAGATAAAAGTGGCAGGATAAAATATAATAAACTTATAAAAACAGTCTTTGCACTCTTAAAGATAGCAGGATTTATAATAATCACATACAGAACAATTGCCGGAACAAGGAAAAAAGCCAGTGGGTGATTGGTTAAACTCAGCCCGAGACAGAAAAAGAAAAAATAGAGATATTTTCTTGTTTTCTTTTCACCATAGAGAGTTGCCGAGAAAAATAATAAAGCCATAAAAAATGTGTGAAGTGTATCAAACTCAAGCCTGTTTGCAACACTCCAGAAAGGTACGGAAAAAGCAAATATCATTGAGCTTATAAAACTTATATATTCTTTTTTTACCAGCCTGTTAATTGCAAGAAACAAAAATAAAATTGTAAGGGCACCAAATACTGCAGAAAAAAGATTGAGCCTGTAAGCAATATCACCAATCGGCAGGAATGTAAAAAGTTTTTCAAGCATAGAAAATACCGGGTAGCCAGTAGGAACCATCAGGCTCATCTCCATAATCTGGAGCGCAAACCAGCTGGTATCCCCGCCGAGCAGTTTGCGTTCAAGTGTCAGGAGATAAATAACAAACGGGAGGATAAAAGAAATAATTGAATATATATATATTTTTTTACTTAAAATAAAACTTTTAACTTTTTTAGCCATGAATTTTAATTTTGAATCTTAATTTTGCAATTAGTTATCCTGTTGGTATCCAGTTATTTATTATTTTAGTATTGTAATTAGTTATTCTGTTATTTATGATTTTATTCTGAAATCATTTTTACAAATATATTACAAATATAAATCTTATTAATAATTATTCTACACAGTTTGCAAATAATCTACATATCTTACAAATTAAATATAAGAACACCTGCAATTACTAATAGATTCCCTATAATTCTTCTCCTATCAATATCTTCTTTAAGAATCAACCATGAAAACATCATTATAAAAAAATAACCTAATGCAGTAAAGGAGTAAAAGTCAGAAAAATCCACAACCCTCATTGTAATTATTGAAAGTATGGGGTCCAGTATGAATAAAAATACACTAATAACAAGATATTTGTTTTTTAGATTATAATAAATCGGCTTTTTAAAATCTATCTGCCTGGCTCCGATTTTAAGGATTACCTGTGCAAGAGCGACCAGAAATTGAATAACAATTGCTAAAAAAATATAAAAATAAAACATTGTATCAGTCACTCTCCAGAGTCACTCTCCAGCTTCTTACCGGACATAGTTATAACGCAAACACCTGCAACTATCACTATTGAGCCTATTATTTTTTTTAGAGTAATCGGTTCATTAAATAAAATTTTCCCGACATACAGGGACAGGAAGTAGTTTAAACTCAGAAACGGGTATATAAAAGACAGTTGAAACTTCCTGTGCAGGATTATCCATAATATAAATTTCAGGCCATAGGTTAGAATCATGACACACAACCAGAAGATGAAGATTTTTGAGAAGTCAAGATTCATGCCTATGTACTTTCCTGCAATTATGCTCAGCAGATTAATACTTATGGTAAGAATAATTATAAATACATAAAAAAATTTTTTACCGGTGTTTTTAAATTCCATTTTTATCTTTTTACTATAATATAACAATTAAATAACACAGGGTCATGAAAGACATTTTATATTAATTCCTGTTAAAGTTAAATTATAAGTTTTTTTATTAGATGTTCAGAATACAAATAGATAATTATTTGGAAGAAAAAAATTAAAGCCTGTTATTTTTTATGTTATAGTTATAAAATTACCTAAATTAGCCGTGCCAGGCCATTGCATGGCAGAAGTGCGGGGAGATAAATATTTCCGGAAGATAAATATTTGAATATATTTAATAAATCTTAATGACTTTTAATTGTTTTTATTAAATTTTTTCATTGAATTTTGTTTCAGTTGTAAATAAAAAATTTAGCAGCTAATTTTATGATATATAATGACATACAATTTATAATAAACTATAAATATATAAAAATTAATATTAGTAAAAATATCTGGTTAGAACCCATATAATTGGATAATATGGCAAAAAAATTACTGGTTGCAATCCCTGCATATAACGAAGAAGAAAAAATAGGAGAAGTAATACAAAATATTCCGGATAAAATTGAAGGAATATCAGAAATTCACACCCTCGTTATTGACGATGGTTCCACAGATAACACTGCTAAAATTGCAGCAGAACACGGCGCAGAGGTTTTAAAAAATTATATAAACCTTGGATATGGCGCATCATTCAAAAAAGCTATCCATTATGCTATTGAAAATAGTTATGATCTAATGGTCAGCATTGACGGAGATGCACAGTTTGACCCAAAAGATATTCCAAAACTCGTAAAACCCATAATGGAAGGTAAAGCAGACCTTGTAACTGCTTCGAGATTCATAAATAAAGATTATTACCCTGATATGCCTCTCTCTAAATTCTGGGGTAATAAGTTAATGTCAATTTTAATAAGCAAGATTGTCGGCAAAAAGTTTTATGATGTTTCCTGTGGGTTCAGAGCATACTCACAGGAAACTTTACTTTCCTTAAATCTTTACGGTAAATTCACTTTTTCCCAGGAAACGTTTATTGATATGTCTTTTAAGGGATTGAAGATTATGGAAATTCCAATTAAAGTAAAGTATTATCCTTCACGTGTTTCAAAAATTTCCTCCAATCTTTTTTCATATGGCATAAGAGCTCTCAAAATCATCGTCGAAACTTATCGCGATCATAAACCATTTGCTTTTTTCTCTTATATCTCTTTATTTTTTTTCATAATAAGCATAGTTTTTGGGTCAATTTTACTGCATACTTATATAACAATAGGTTCGTTCCACCCAAATGTCTGGGCCGGGTTTGTGGGTGGCGCATTCTTTTTCATTGCTGTTGTATTTTTTATAGTTGGGATATCAGCAGATATAAATAAAAGAATAAGGGTAAATCAGGAAGAGATCTTGTATCTTTTAAAAAAGAATTACTTAAAAAATAAATGAAAAAAATTATCTTTGTAAAAATATTATATTATCTATTTTTTACTTTAGTTTTTTTGCTGGCTCTGGTAGTTTTTCTTGAAATTATGAGACCGGAATTTTATGTAATCCATTTGAGGAATTTCTTTCACAGGCTACTGGGCATTCTTAATTTTTAATACTATTTCTCATCTACAGCAGTACGGGGCTTTTCAAAATAAGGTCTTAGAATATACACAATTCCACCAATAATTCCTACAATAAGGAGCATAACCAGTATTAAAAGAGAGCATACTGCAGCTTTTTCTTCCATCACTCCAAGTCCAGCCATAATAATCACAATAGCATTCTCTCTCAATCCTATACCTCCGATAGATATAGGAATCATAGTTATAATTGATATAACAGGCACCATGAATAAAAATGCCGTAATACCAAGGTCAATTCCAACAGCAAGAGATGCAAGATAATAATTAAGTATAACAGCAAATTGAAGCAGGAAACTGTAGATTAATACTTTAAGAAGCACCATTTTATAGTCCTTAAAACTTTCAAGAGTATTAAAAACACTGGACAATTTTTCTCTCATTTTTTGCAAAAAATTAAACTTTCTAAAGAGTTTATCTATTCCAAATAATGATGGCTTAATAATTATAATGGTTATAATTACACATATTATGAAGAATATAGTAACAGGAATTATGATAGATTGATTTCCAATCGTTGTAAACCCCAGAAATAAAGCTATTACAGCAAAAACAGCAGCACTTACTACTCCGGCAAATCTTTCTATCAGAATAATAGAAGCTGAAGTTCCAAGGGGTATTTCTGCTTTTTTTGAAACATCGTAAGTTCTGAATACATCACCACCAATACTGGTAGGTAAAAAATTATTAAAAAACGAACCTATAAGTACTATAGCGCTTAATGTTGCTATGCTTAATCTTACATCCTGTGTATTTAAAAGCGTTTTCCATCTGTAAGCAGTTATCCATGTGCCAAAAATATGTGTTGAAAGTGAAAGCGCCATTAAAGTTTTATTGGATGATTTAAGAATTTCAATTATGCTAGAAAGATCTCTAAATTGGGTCATGAATAAATAAACAACCAGCGAAACGCTGACTGTGACTCTTAAAATTATGTTTATCGTATTCTTATTCTTCGTGTAAAAAGAAATAATTCTTTTCTTCATTTATCTATATATATATATTATCCGGGCCTGCTATTTATGGTTTAGCTACCTCAAGCATAAAATATTAAATATAAATTTTATGATGATAATTAAAAAAAGTCACCACATTTATATTGTCAAACTTCACCAGCATTTAGTATTACATGGTTCTATCCTGTTCTATAATCACCCAGAAAAATGACACAATTAAGACCATTTATAGAATTAAATAGTTTCCTATCAGCAGTTATACACTGCACATTTATATATCTGGCTAAAGCAATATAAACAGCATCATAAATAGTTATCTCCTTTAAAAATCTCAAATTAATGGCTTCTGCTATCAATGTTAGAGAAGGTTTGACAAACTTTATATCCATCTGGTACAGACTCTGGATAGCTTTATTTACCTTTTCAGAATCAAATAGTGGATTATAAGAAAGAGCATTTGTAATTTCATAAACCAGAAGATCTGGTGCCGCAAGGGATATTTTATTATCCCTATGTTGCGCTCTTATTGCTGAGGCTTTCTCCACATACTCTTCATCTTCAGAGGAAAACCATTTAATACACACTGAAGCATCCAGAACATAGGTTTTGGGGGTTTCTCTTATCAGAAAGTCTAAGCTATCGCTATTCCTGTCTTCATTCATAGTCCTTTCCTGCTCTCATATTCTTCCTTTTGACATGCCTTTTTAATGTTTACTTCATTTGACAATCAATGTTAGATTCGCTTATATTTATCTACTTTCTCTCCACTTTCTTATCTCAGATACTCCGTCCCATCCTCTGGAATACTTTCTTAAATTTTCCTGGACTTCTATAGCCTTTTCAATATTTTGCCTTCTAATATTTTCTGCAGCTTTTCTTTCAATCTCTCCCATGTAAACTTCAAGTGCTTTCCTTATAAGTTTACTTCTGCTAATGTTTTCGCTTTTACTTATTTTATCTATCTGCTCTAATTCTTTTTCTTCTATACTTAAATTTATCCTCACCATATCTTATCCCTTCTTACTACTGGATAAAGTTACGTGGAAGCAGGCTTTCTTTGTGCCTCACTTCTTTGACTTATATTGTATCATAACTTAGAATTTAATACACACTAATAATAAAAATATTACATCATATTAATGGAGAACATCTTATCGAGCCCATTAAAGCATTTTTTGTAAAGTCATTAAAAGAAAATCGGAAAAATTAAAAAGACCATAAATTTAATACCTGTATAGTACAGTACCCGGTAGAACAAGTTTATTCATCACATAAGTGACAGAAATTAAATATCTATTTATAGATAGTAATTTAATTACTTTCTTGACTTTACAACCCTTGCGGGCATACCTGCAGCTATTGAGAAAGGAGGGATATCCTTTGATACCACAGCTCCTGCTCCGATAATAGTATCTTCTCCCACTGTTACACCATCAAAAACCATAGTGCCTGCACCTATCCAGCAATTTTTTTCTACTTTTATGCCATATGAAGGTTTTTCCTGTTCTGATACAGGAATATCTACTCTTGAATAATCATGCCCACCGCCAATAATATAAACATATGCAGCAATAAGAGTATTTTCACCTATAACTACCCTGCTCCCTGAAAATATTTCGCTGTTAAATCCGACTACTACATTTTTTTCAAGAACTATGTCACCATTTTTACAGCTTAATATACTGTTTCTGCCAATAAAAATATTATCTTCCAGAGTAATACCATTATTATCAAGGCCTTTTGCATCAAGAACACAGTAATCATCTATTGCAACATTGTCACCTATTGAAATTTTATGGGGATGTCTTACAGTTATTGATTTGCCAAAACTGACTCCTTTGCCTACATTTTTAAACAGAAAAGGATAGAATAGGTTTCTGAAAAAGATGCCAATAGCTCCACGCATATCCTGAAACATAAATGTTATTATTTCATATTTTAAAAGGTTCCAGAAACCTTTTTTCCCTACAAATAAGTCTATATATTTGGCAACCTTTGACTTCTTCTCATCAAAAAGTGCTTTCTGAATCTTGTCTTCATATCTTTCTTTTTTTTCTTCTATTTCTTTTTCTTCTTCTATCTTAATCAACCCCTTTACAATTCAACAAAGTTTAAAAGATTTAAGCTTTTCCTGCAATACGCTGAATACAAATTAATTAACACGATGCAACAAACCAGACAATTCTCAAAGTCCGATTCAATAACAGCAAAAAGCATTTTTTCTTAAGACGAATATAATTTTAATTAGTTTATCATAAAAACTTTAGCCTTTTTAACCCTGTGGAGGTATATAAAAACAGCACGTCAAAATCAGTATACCTGTATGCCGGTTGCAGCATATCGTATACATTATATTTATCCAGCATTTTTATTCCATTAAATTATCTCTTAAAAAAATTTTTAAATATTCCAGAGGAATGCCCATAAAAGTTTTTCTCCTGATTCTATCACAGTCCCTGCATGGAATTATATTATCAATTTTATCAATCCTGCCATATCCAAACCTTTTTCTCATATCCCTTATAACTGCACCATTAAAAATCTCTTCTATCTTTTCTCTGCCAGCATCTCCCAGATATATTTTTCCTTCAAAATCCTGTGGGCATAAAAAAACCCGGCCATCATAAAACACGGTGAGCGAATACCAGGGGAAAGTGCAGCATGCATATTTTTTAATACCTGTTCCCTCTTTTGTCTCTATTTCTGCTTCTATCTCCGTTTTTATCCCTGCTTTTGCCTCTTTTTTTACTTCTGCTTTTACTTCCGTTTCTACCTCTGGTTTTGCTTCTGCTTCTTCCTCTGCTTTTTCAGCTTCTGTGATTTCATTATTTATTTTGTCAATCGTAAGAAGCCCTCCCCAGTTATGTGGTTTTCTTACTACTATTTTATCAAGAGGAAGGCCTTTGAAATTCTCAAGAAAAGCTTTTTCCTGTTCTGCGCTTTTTTGTTCTACCCCTTTGTGTTTCACTCCCTTATGTTCCGGTGTTTCTTTACAGAATAATGCCTCTCCGTCCTGTATAACCTGGATAATAGTATATGGTTTTTTTGATTTTAAATCTTTTTTGACTTCAAGAAAATCAATTATATTAGCAAGACTCTTCTCAAATATGGCACCGGTCCTGTTTTTTTCATATTCCTCTTTTGTAAATCCATCAAACGAGAAGGAGATTAAATCCAGACCGGCCATTATCATCTTTCTATCGATTTCTCTATCCATTAGAGTAGCATTGGTATGTATTCTGGTTTTAACCCCCTTTTTATTTGCATAAGCAATCATTGGTATTATATTTTTATTTAGCAGGGGCTCCCCTCTATGAAATAAGTTAACATCATGGACTTTACCTGTAACTTCATCAATTATTTTTTTATACAGACTAACTTCCATATCGCCTTTTTCACAGGCAGACAGATTTTTATTGACACAAAAGCGGCAGCTCAAATTACACCTGCTGGACACCTCTATCCATAACCTTATGGGAAAATAACTGCAACTTTCCTTCTTAAACCAGAAATTTGTAGAAATTCTGAAAAGATCAAAAACATGATTTAACTTATTCATTGCAAATTCGTTTCTACTTCGGTTATTTCAGAAGTGTTTCTCTTATTGTATAAGTAGCTTCTTTACCAACTTCATGATGGATACGCATAAGGATCTCAGCAAGAAGCCCCATTGTGATTAACTGTATACCTATAAATATCATAAATATTGATAGAATAAAGAGAGGCCTATCGGAAAGCGGCACTTTGAAAAAAACCCTCATTATAATCAAATAAACTGTCAGGATAAAACCAACTGTAGATGAAAATAAGCCCAGAAGTCCAAATATCTGTATTGGCTTTTGTGAATAGCTTAAAAAAAATTTTACTGTCATTATATCAAGAATGACTTTTATTGTTCTGGAGATTCCATACTTCGATTTTCCATATTTTCTGCTGTGGTGCCTTACTGGAACTTCTGCAACACTTACTCCCATCCAGCTTGCTATAGCCGGGATATACCGGTGCATCTCTCCATACAGTTCAATGTTCTTTACAACTTCTTTCCTGTATGCCTTTAGGGTGCATCCATAATCATGAAGATGGACTCCCGTAAGTTTGGAAATTATTTTATTTGCAACCATTGAAGGAAATTTTCTGGTAAGTGCCTTATCTTTTCTGTTTACACGCCATCCACTTACAATATCATATCCTTCATTTATCTTTTCAAGCAGTAGTGGTATATCGCGAGGGTCGTTCTGTAAATCTGCATCCAGTGTTACTATTATATCCCCCTTAGCAAAATCAAAACCCGCACTCAGGGCTGCCGTCTGCCCAAAATTTCTTCTAAATCTTATTACTTTGAATAAATTATTTTTCTCATGTATTTTTTTTAGCTCATCAAAAGTGCCATCTGTACTTCCGTCATCAATAAGAAGCACTTCATACTTTAAAGGCATTTCAGAAAGAGTTTTATCAAGTTCTTCATATAGTTTTGGGATACTCTCCCTTTCATTATAAACAGGAATAACAATAGATAAATCAATGCCATTATCGGATGCAGTTTTTTTTGAAACCTTATTCATTTAATAAGCCTTCTTCTTTTTTCTCTTTATACCACTTTATAAACTTAATGAGACCATCTCTGATATTTGTTTCAGGGGAATATTCTAACATTTTTTTTGCTTTTCCAATATCTGCATAAGTCATAAAGACATCACCCGGCTGACTATCCATAAACTTTAAATTTGCCCTGCTACCTGTAATTTCTTCAATTAACCTGACAAGCTTTATTAACTTTATCGGGTTTGAGTTCCCCAGGTTAATAATCTCAAAACCATTTACCCTATCAAGACTATTTATTATACCCGAAATTATGTCATCAATGTAAGTATAATCCCTTGAAGAAGATCCATTGCCATAAATTTCTACCAGCCCTCCATTAAGTATCTGCCTGGTAAATTTATGAATCGCCATTTCCGGCCTCTGGCGTGGCCCATAAACTGTAAAAAACCTGAAACAAAAAACAGGTATTTTAAATAGATTGTAATAGGTGTAGCAGATCAGTTCTCCTGCTCTTTTAGTAGCTGCGTAGGGAGACACTGGATAGTCCACTCTATCATCTTCTGAAAATGGAACTTTTTTGTTTCCTCCATAAACAGAAGACGAAGAGGCGAAAATTAATTTTGGGTTATTATATCTCCTGCAACATTCGAGCACGTTCATAGTACCTGTAATATTTACCTTTTCATATAAAAGCGGGTTTTTTATTGACGGCCTCACCCCTGCTCTTGCCGCCAGATGAATAACAAGCTCTATCTTATTCTCTGAAAAAATTTCGCTGAGCCTGTTTAAGTCGCAGATATCTGTCCTGTATATTTTGAAGTTTTTATTATTTATGATTCCTGAAATATTATTTTCTTTTAGGATCGGGCTATAAAAATTATCAAAGTTATCAACACAGACTATATTAAATCCAAGGTCTATTAGTTTCTCGCATAAATGAGAACCGATAAACCCTGCTCCACCTGTTACAAGAATATTCATTGCTTTCAATTTCTATAATAATAAATTTAAAAATAAAAATCATAAAAAATTTTAACTAATTATACACAAAAAAATTTTTTTTATTAATTATAAATTCATTAACACATAACTATTATGGCCGGTTTAAAATCGGGCCGTTTATAATAATAGGTGGTATCTGCAACATATGCCGGCTAAAATAATTAAAATGACCGGAATAAGTACCAGAATATCAGAAAATAAGGCAGCCGGAAAATTCTTATACAGTGGTTTACAGGTCAAAAGACCTTTTTTATTATTCTCAAATGATATAAAATATCTGAGATGATTTTTCTCAAAGAATTTCAAATAATTTAAAAATTTTATTTTTTGAATATTCCGAATAAACTTTAAATTTTTAATTTGTTCGAAGAAAGGATAAAAAATTGAAATTATTAGTGACTGGCGGAACAGGC
>JAQVHC010000111.1 GCA_028696435.1 Actinomycetota bacterium
AGTTTTGACAGGACAAACACAAAAGTGCTGGCTGCAGCTATGATACAGGTATTGGGTATACAGGAACTTCCATTTACCGGTCTTAATCCAGCTATTCCAGTATCCGGTATCTTTATTATAATTGCCGGTCTGGCAATGGTAATACTGTCATTAAAAAGAAATAAATACAATGATTTAGAAGATAAAAATAGCTAATGTCTACCAACCAACCAGAGAGGAAAGATATATTGCCCGGGTTAACCCGGGCAATATATCAGAAGTTTATATTGTGTATAGTGTAGCATTTTGTAATAAACTTAAATTATATAGAATGCTTAGGACTATATAGGATAATTTCTTACTATTTCCCGGCTTTTTATAACCCGGCTTTTTATAATCTTTTGTATTTATATTAGTTAGATTTTGCAGATTTTATTGCAGAATTTATTAATTTTAATAATCGCAGCATTATAAGGAGATTAATATGGGGAAAAATTTAATTCGTATAACTCTGGTATCGATTTTAATACTAATATTGTCCATAAGCTTTTTTGCATGCAAAAGGTCAAAAGGAGTGACTGATCCGAACCTTGCAGAAGCTGAACGGGCTGAACTGGGAAAGACTGGAAACGAAGAGGTAAGCGATGAGGATGCAAAATCCATGAATAAGTTGTTTGCAGATGATATGGGAATAAAAGAAATTTCAGGTCTTGAGCAGGCTGTAAATTTACAAAATCTGAGTTTAAACAACAACGAGATAACCGATATTTCACCCCTTACAAAACTTACAGAATTAAAAGTGTTAAACCTGAATAATAACCAGATTAGCAATATTTCTCCCCTTAAAGGCCTTGTGAATCTTACAAACCTTGGACTTAGCAATAATAAAATAACGAATATAAAACCGCTTAAGGGTTTGATAAATTTGCAGACTGTTAGCTTAAGCAATAATGAAATAACAGATATCTCACCCCTGGCTAATCTTATCAATCTCGAAGTGCTTATTTTAGATAATAATAAAATAACAGATATTTCCCCTTTATCAAAACTTACTAATTTACGTGTTTTAGGCTTGAATAAAAATCAGATAACAGATGTTAAAGCTCTGGCAGGGCTTAAAAATCTTGAAAACCTTGTTCTTGCTAACAATAACATATCTGACATCAGCTCGTTATCAGGGCTATCTAATTTAGAGCTGATTATGTTAGGTGGTAACCCGTTATCAGATATTTCAGTACTGGGCGAATTGAAAAAATTAGAAATTATAAGTCTCAGCAAATGCGAAATAAAAGATTTAACGCCCCTGGCAAAGTTGACAGATTTAAAACAGCTTGCCTTAAACGAGAATAATTTATCAGATATTTCAGTACTTTCAGAAATTAAAAATCTTGAGATGTTGTGGCTGGAGAGTAATAAGATAACAGATATCTCACCCCTGAAAGAACTTCCAGAATTAAAAAAACTTTATATTAAAGGTAATCCTATTTCCAATACCGGCCAGATAAATGAATTAAGAAGTGCTGGAGTTGAAGTGGATTTTTAAAGAATTATTTTAGATAAACAATAAATAAAAGGATAAAAATTTATGTACTGGCCAGGGGATGTACTGGCCGGGGTATTTTAACTTTTCCCGGGATATTTATCCTATATCTTTTTTAAAATTCTGCCTTTTTAAAGGTCTTAATCCTCTGGATAGACCGGTTTAGGGATAGACTGGACTCATATACAATCTGTTAGAAATAATTATCCAAAAATAGTATTATTATAAAAAGTAATATAAAAGGGAAAAACAGAGGCTTTATGAGAAATAATACAGGTGCCGGTGCAGATACTCCGGGTGCTGCCACTCAGGAGAGTAATCTCGAATATCTTCTAAATATTGATATCGAGAAAGTAAGTAATCCGCAGGAAATTATAAAAGCCCTCCGCGAAGAAATAGAAAAGCACAATTACTACTACTATATTAAAGACAACCCTATAATTAGCGATGCCCAGTATGATAGATTAATGCGAAACCTTGAGGCACTGGAGAAAAAATATCCTGAACTTATTACAGATGATTCACCCACGCAGCGAATAGGAGCTCCTCTTGAAGGAGGCTTTGCTACAGTCCAGCATAGCGAAAAAATGCTCAGTCTTCAGGATGCGTTTAGCTATGAGGAGCTAAAGGATTTCCTTAATCGTGTATACAAAGAACTGGGCAAGAGTGAAGGTGCTCTGGGAAGTGAAAAAAGTCCCACCGTAGTCGAATTCGTATGCGAACTAAAAATAGATGGTTCAGCAGTCTCCCTTGTATATGAGAATGGAAAGTTTGTAAGGGGGGCTACAAGGGGCGATGGTGTCTTTGGAGAAGATATAACTGCAAACTTAAAAACAATAAATTCAATACCCCTGAGACTCCTTTCGAAAAACGGGGTAAAAATACCACCTCGCCTTGAAGTAAGAGGAGAAGTATATCTTGGAAAGGATGAGTTTAAGAGAATTAATAAAGAAAGGGAAGAGGAGGGTCTTCCTCCATTTGCCAACCCGAGGAATGCAGCAGCTGGCTCACTAAGGCAGATTGACCCTGCAAATACAGCAAGAAGAAAGCTTAATATTTTTGTATATGGGGCAGTAAATAGTATGGTGCCTTTTATTTCAGGACAGTTTGAATTGTTAAAATATCTTTCTGAAATAGGGTTTAGAGTAAACCAAAATATAAAAAAGGTGGCAAGTTTTGATGGGATCAGGGATTACCTTGAGTACTGGAGAGATGAGCGTAAAAATCTCCCTTATGAGACAGACGGTGTTGTAATTAAGGTTGACAACTTTGAATACCAGAGCAGACTGGGGCAGACCTCAAAAAGCCCACGCTGGGCAATTGCCTATAAATTTCCTCCCGAAGAAGAAGTTACAAAAATTCTTGATATAGAAGTAAGCGTGGGAAGAACTGGAGTGCTTACTCCGGTAGCCATCCTTCAGCCTGTAAGAGTGGCTGGTTCTACTGTTTCCCGGGCTACGCTCCATAATGAGGATGAAGTAAAAAGGAAGGGTGTTATGATAGGAGACTGGGTTGTAGTACGCAAAGCAGGGGATGTTATACCGGAAATTGTAAAGGTCATAGAAGAAAGAAGAGACGGCACCCAGAAGGAATTTAAAATGCCCGACAGGTGCCCTGCATGTGGCGCAAGGGTTATAAGACCAGAAGGAGAAGTAGCGCTGCGATGCACTTCAATTGCATGTCCTGCACAGCAGTATGAGAAAATTATTCATTTTGCCTCAAAAGGAGCAATGGATATTGAGGGGCTGGGACCGGCTGTTGTCAGTAAACTCCTTGAAAAAAAGCTTATCAGCGACCCGGCAGATATTTATTACCTTAAGTATGAAGATATAATCTCGCTTGAAAATTTTAAAGAGAAATCAACCAGAAACCTTCTTAAAGCAATAGAAAAAAGTAAGAACAGGCCGCTTTCCCGCCTTCTTTTTGCGCTGGGGATTAAGTATGTTGGCTCGCATACCGCAGAGGTGCTTTCAAAAGAGTTTCCCACGCTTGACAGTCTTATGAATGCAAGTTACGAAGAGATTGAAAAAATAAGGGAAATAGGGCCCAAAATAGCAGAAAGCATTGTTAGTTTTTTCAGGCAGGAGCAGAATCTAAAAGTAATAGAAAAGCTCAGGAAAGCAGGTGTAAACTTCGGTTCAGAGTTAAAGAAGGTAGCCGAAAAGGAAGGTTTTACCGGAAAGACTTTTGTTATTACAGGGAAGCTTAACAGTTTTTCAAGAGATGAAGCAGCAGAGCTTATAAAAAGTTTTGGAGGAAGAGTGACTTCAAGTGTCACCAGAAATACTGATGTAGTTATTGTGGGGGAGAATCCTGGAAGCAAACTCGATGATGCTCGTAGATATGGGATAAAAACCATAACAGAGGAAGAATTTAAGAGAATGATAGAAGAATAAGAGGGATGAGTATTAAATATTAGAGAAATAATTTTTATATTTGTATCTGATATTTATATCTATTCTTA
>JAQVHC010000019.1 GCA_028696435.1 Actinomycetota bacterium
CCTCACTTACTGAAGTCATTCCGCCTTCAGGAGTATCTATACCGGTATAATATGTAAATATATTATCATTGATGATTTTATCTGCAACAAAATGCGGGCTTCCACCATCAACTATTCTGTAGAGAGTATAATATCCATCCCCGGGTTCCAGATAATATCTTACAGTTTCATAGTCATCATCATCATCTACATTGCTCTTAAAAGTAATGCTGCTGGCTCTGGCTTCACTTATCTCAATAGCTTCTCTTATATCCTTGCCTATCCTGTACATTATCAATCTTGAATCAATCTCAGAAGTAGTTATATCTACAACATTCTTTGAGGTACTTGCAGAAAGAAAGTAGGCAGCAGAAATCAGGCTTACCACCACAAGTATAATCCCCATGGTAAGCATAAGCTCAATAATCGTAAAACCCTTATTATCTTTTATTTTCTTACAAAGCTTTAACTTCATTTACCATGCTCACTTTTTATTTAGTTCAATGAATAATAAATAAATTAAACTACCTGGTTAAACTACTTATTTAATCTCAACATGAGAATATGAGTGACTTCCCTTATAATGAATATACCACCAGCCATCGGATGATGGAGGTATCTCATGCTGGAATTTATATGTATTAGTATAATCTACTCCATTAATCTCAAGTAAATCAAGATTCCATGAATTTACATAATGATTCCCTGCTGAAACAGTTGAAAATTGATTTGTCTTCCAGTAATATTCACCGGCACCATCAAAGATAAATGGAAGGTTGATTTCGGTATATACTGTTAATGTTGTAGCACTAGCTTCATCCGACGGCTGCGATTTATTACCACTGGTATCTACTGCTTTTATCCTGTAATAATATTTAGTACCAGCATCAAGGCCTTCTTCGTCGGTATATTCATTTGAATTTACTTTTCTTATAAAATTAGAATCTTCCGGTGTAAATCCACCCGTTGTACTCCTGTATATTTCGTATCCTTCAATATCATCTTCTGTATTGTTATTCCAGTTAAGTTCGATGCTGGTTTGACCCGTTGCTGTTGCTGTAAGGCCAGTTGGTTTTGCAGGCGGGGTTGTATCCGGTGCATCTGTTGTAGCACTCGCTTCCAGCGAAGGCTCCGATTCATTACCACTGGTATCTACTGCTTTTACCCTGTAGTAATATTTTGTACTGGGGGTCAAGCTTATATCAGTATATTCACTTGTAACCACCTTAATTACAAAGTTATCATTTGATGGTGTAAAACCGGCCACCGTGTCCCTGTATACTTTGTACCCTTCAATATCATCTTCTGTATTATCATTCCAGTCAAGGTCTATTTTGAAAGGGCCGGCTGCTTTTGCTGTAAGGCCTGTTGGTGCAGCAGGCGGGGTTGTATCCCTTTCTCCCTGCTCGAGAGGATATATCTGTGTTACTACATTTACAGGTACTCTCATTGGCGGTTTAAAAACTGATATTGTAAGCTGCTTATAACTGCTTCCTGTATCAGGATCGGTGGCCTCTGTTACTTTATATTTAATATCATATCCACTTTCATATAGCATTGGATATGTCCTCTCATCGGGCCAGTTAGGGTATTCTGATTGAAGTTTAATATCGTCATAACTTAATGTTTTTATAAGCTCAATTTTTTCATTTGCTATGGCTATTGCCCTTGTCTTTTCTTTATTTACCTTTACAGTGTTTACAGAAACTCTGGTACCCTGCACAAGCCCCACAGTTATTATAGATATAACAAGCAAAGCAACCATTACCTCAACAAGAGTAAAACCTTCCTGCCCTTTTATACCTTCGCTTCGCTTTCTATAATGTTTATAAATAAAATTATAATATTTACCCGGCATTTTTATACCCTTATTTTTCATTTATTTTTTATACATATTTTCCATATTTTTTACTTTTTTATTCTTTTAGATAGTTTTTCTTTTTTCTATTCTTTTAGATAATTATGTTTCTTTTGTTTCATTTATGTAATCAATAATGTAACTCAAAGCTATCCTGTATACATCCGTTCCGAATCCGATTATAATTCCCCATGCAGCAGGCGATATTACTGATTTTTCTCTCCATCTCTCTCTTCCAGATATATTTGATATATGGACCTCTATGGTTTTAATTTTACTTGCTACAATTGCATCATATAAACTGTAACTGTAATGTGTCAGGGCTCCGGGATTTATTATTATAAAATCCACATTTCCGATACACTCATGAATTTTATCTATAATTTCCCCTTCATGATTTGACTGAAAGTATGACAGCTTTACTCTGCCCTCTGCAATCATATCCAGGTCTTCTTTTATTTTATCAAAGCTTTTATCGCCATAAATATTTTCTTCTCTTACACCCAGTAAATTTAAATTAGGTCCATTAATTATTATAACTTTTTTCATTTTGTCCTGTTTGAATAGTTTTAGTATTTTCAGAATAAATAATAGAACTGGTTCTAAACGGCTTTAGTAAATTATTCAACAATATGTTTATATATTACTTATATATTATTCTTACTTAATTATACATACTTTTTTTAATGTTATCAATAATCGTATTTTCGTCGAGGTTATAATAGAAAAGAGGTTTGTTCATCCCCTTAAGGAGGATAAATTTATTCTGTGAAGATTTAAATTTTTTATCATACTTAATGACATTTATTATTTTTTCTACATCTATTTCCGGCATTTTATACGGTAATCCAAGCATTTTATATAGTTCAATGATCTTTTCTTTAAAATCTTCTTTTAAAAATCCAAGTGAAATTGATATATCAATAGCAATAATCATACCAATACTTACTGCTTTTCCATGACTTATTTCTTTTAAATCAAAAGCGTTCTCTATGCAGTGCCCAATAGTATGCCCGAAATTAAGTAAATTTCTGTAACCTGTATCATACTCATCTTTCCCGACTACTTTTGTTTTTATTTTGCAGCATCTGTATATAATATCCTTAAAATCTTCTGTTTTAATCAGCTCTCCCGGCTTATTTTTACCGTCCCCTCCGGCATTTTTTAAGAGTTTATCCAGTATGCTCTTATCAAAAACTAATCCGTACTTTACAACTTCACCAAGACCGTTAATTATTTGTTCCTCATCAAGCGTATAATTAAATGCCGGGTCAATGATTACTGCATCAGGTTGATAAAAGCTCCCGATTATGTTTTTCACCTTTCTGTAATTTACTCCAACTTTACCCCCTATACTGCTGTCAACCTGGCTTATTATAGTTGTTGGGCATTGAATAAGTTTCATTCCCCTGTTAAAAGTAGAAGCAGCAAAACCTCCGAGGTCACCTATCACACCACCACCGACTGCTACAATTATATCGTTTCTATGTGCGTTAAAATCAATTAGTCTACTATATATGTAATCCGTGCTTTCGAGATTTTTATACTCTTCTCCGTCCTGAATTATTATGATTTCATTTAGTTTCAAACATTTTTCCAGAACACTTTTAATTTTCTCCTCATATATTGAAAATACTTTATTATTTGTAACAAGTATTATCTTTTCTGCATCTCTGAATCCTTTATTTACGATTTCAGGAAAAAATGAGTTAAAATCTGCATTTATATATACAGGGTATTTTTTTTGTTTTGTTCTTGCGGTTATAATTTTCATTATCCAGTGGCTATAATTTTCACTGTTTACTAATTAATTATTCAGATAGTTTTAGATGTTAAAAAACTTTTTAGTATTTCTTCTGAAGCTTTATCAGGACTGATGTTATCATTATTTATTACTAAGTGTGCGCACTCGCGATATAAGCTATCTCTTTTGATTATCATTTCTCTTATAACCTTTTCTCTATTTTGAACTTCAATTAAAGGCCTGTCAGTAACATCCTTAAGACGTTTTACTGCAACACCCGGAGAAATACTCAGATATACTACAAAGCTATTCTCTCTTATTACTTTTACATTTTCTTTTCTTTCTATAACACCGCCCCCACAGGCAAAAACACAATTTTTGTTCTTATATATTTTTTTTATAACTTCTGCCTCTAATTCCCGGAAATAATCCTCCCCGTATATTCTGAAAATATCGCTTATTTTTCTACCATCTTTTAGTTCAATTACCCTATCAATATCAATAAACAGGAAATCCAGTTTTTCTGCAAGAATCTTACCCACTGTAGTTTTCCCCGAACCCATAAAGCCTATAAGAGATATATTTTTATAATCGTTCAAATTAACATACATTCACATACAACTTCAAATTTTTCCAAGATATTCTCTGTAGTTTTTATAATTCTCTAAAATCTCGTCTACATTGTCTTTTCCAAATTTTTCTTGAATTGAACTCAAAATTGCTATAGAAAGCATTGCTTCACCAACCACCGATGCAGCAGGAACTGCACATACATCCGAGCGCTCTTTCAGGCTCATTTCACCTTTCTTTGTTTTTATATTTACTGTGCGCAAACCCTTTGCAGTGGTAGGTACCGGCTTCATACATGCTCCTATTATCAGGGGTTCGCCATTTGTTATTCCTCCCTCAATACCACCTGCTCTGTTAGTTTTTCTATAGAAACCAGTACCTTTCCTGTAGTATATTTCATCATGAAAATTTAGTCCTGTAACACCGGGAGCTTTAAAACCATCCCCTATTTCAACAGCTTTCACGGCCGGAATGCTCATAAATAATTGTGCTATTTTTCCATCAATCCTTCTATCCCATTGTGAATATGAACCGAGACCGGGTGGCACACCTGTAGCAATGACTTTAAATTTACCCCCCAGGCTGTCGCCATTTTCAATTGCTCTTTTTATTTCCTCTTTCATCTTCTGGCTTACTTCCCTATCCGGACATCTTACTTCAGATATTTCAATTTCTTCTAATGTATCTTCACTTATATCGCTAATCTCCGGGTCCCTGCTCAATATAACTTTTCCAATCTGATTAACATAGCTAATTACTTTTATATCAAGTAATTTTAAAATAATTTTTGCAAAACCTCCTGCAGCTACTCTTGCCGCAGTCTCTCTGGCACTACTTCTTTCTATTACATCTCTTATATCATCAAGCCTGTATTTTATATAACCATTTAAATCAGCATGACCTGGCCTGGGATTTAATAATCTGCCATTTTTTGATTTTAAATCTTCTGGTGGTCTATCTTTTAAATTATTACTATAAGAAGCTACAGAAGCCGGCGGGAATATTGCCATTATTTCCTTCCAGTTATTCCAGTCCCTGTTTTTTATAATAAAAGAGACCGGTGAACCAGTACTTCTGCCTTTTCTTACACCTGATATTATCTCAATAGTGTCCTTTTCAATAGACATCCTGTGACCTCTTCCGAAGCCCTTCTGCCTTCTGGCAAGTTCATTATTTAAAAAATTAATATCAATCTGTACCCCGGAAGGGTATTCATCTATTATTCCTGTAATATATTTACCGTGAGACTCACCCGCAGTTAAAAATCTCAAAACGAAGCATCCTCTTTCTTAATCATAAACAGGAGTATCCAGAAATAATGTTAATATTTCATCACCTTTAAGCAACACTGCTGAATTAACATTGATTGCCTGTACAAGGTAAGTACTTGATAGTGTATCTCCCTCTTTTAATTTATAATTATAATTATTAAGATTTATCTCTACATATTCTACCTCATCCAGTTTATATATCTTATCAAGCCTCAGTATATTTTTTTCTTCTGTCTCTTCGTCCTGAATATAAAATGGCTTAAAAGGATTCCTGAGTGATTCATCAACCAGAATAATTTCATTTTCAATATCATAGGTTTTTCTTCTTTCAGCATCACTTTTTTTGATTTCATCAATCTCTGCTTCGTCTATTTCTATATCAGGAATCTCCGGCGTTTCTACTTTACCTGTAAAAGAGTCTTTTATCAGGCCCAAAACAGTACATCCTGATATTAAAGTCATAATAAGCAAACAGGATAAAATAACTGCTGAAGTTGTGATTTGCTTTTTTATATTTTTATTTCTTTTAAATTTGTATATAATTTTTATTAACTTTTCCATTTTTATATTTTTTGTATAATTTTAATACTCTTCTTATTTTTGCCCTATTTTTGCTTTTCTCATTTTTTATATTTTTATCCGGACCATTAATTCTTATAATACATTTCTATATTTATATTAGCATTTATATTTTCGTAATCATCTTCTGTGGTCTGGAAAACTAAATTATTAACTTTTACTATTCTGGTCATCTTCTCTATTGTGTTCAAGAAATTCATAATATTGTAGTAAGAACCCTCAACTATTAAACTGGCTTCTATAACAGAAAGGCCGAGTTTTTCCCCTTCTTTAGAGGCGGCTTTTTCTGAATAGTTAATCGAGCTAATATTTACATCTGAATATTTTGCAATATCATTTATCTCATTTGTAAAGATGCTCATATCATTTTCCCGGGGAAGCTGTAATAAGTATTTACTGTATTCAGCTTCAAGTAAGTTGTATTTATCCCTTACAGCAAGAAGTTCATCCAGCCTGCTTTTTAGAGTAACGCTATTTTCCTTCTCTATTCCCAGTTCGTTGCTATTTTTAATCATTGTAGAAATATTAGTGACAACAAAAGCAACAGTGAGAAGGATAATAACAACTAAAATTGCTACTATAGCAATAATTTTAACTCTTATAGTCATAATTTAAAAAATATCTTATTATTAATTTATTATTAATTTACATTCCTAATTCTTGCTCAAGCTCTTCTTTTTCAATTTCTTCAGTCTGTTTTTGCTTTTGCTTTTCCCTTAATTCTTCAAGAAATTCTTCTACATCCATATATACACTGATATTAAAAGACAGCACTTCTATATTTGAGTCTGTAACATAGCCTTTGCTTATGTTATTGATCAACACATCCCCGACATTATCCATATTAAGAATATGAACTACCAGCTTTGATATATCAGTATGTTCAAGTGCATAACCTGTAATATCAAAAAATTTCACTTTTTCGACTTTATCAGGATCAATATTTTCATCTCCATATACAAGATTATAATATTGTCTGGCATCTCCATCTATATAAGTGATATATGTATTTTTAGGCATTTCCTGGCCGAAGTCATAGAGCACATCCGACCATAACACTTTTTCCTCCTGTAAGTAATCTATAACTTTTTTACTCTTATCTACTTTTTCTTTAAACTGTTCATATGTTTCTAGCCTGGTTATATAATTGTTAACCTGAATATTCGCTCTCTGATAATTATAAAGCTGTGGTGCAAGATAATCGTTTACCTTGAATAAAATTGCTGCAAAAGCTATCATAACTATTAATATTATTATAACTATTACCAGCATTATATTCAGTATTATACTTTTTACATCTGTAATCTTTTCTTCTTTTGGAAGAAGGTTTATTGTGTTCATTGATTTAAACCTCTTAGCGCCATACCCACAGCAATGGGATCTAAAATATATTTCAGATCTGCCTCACTATATCCACTGATTTTTTTCAGGTATTTTAGTGAAAAATAATCAGTGATATTTAATAACTCAACCCTGTGCTGCAGTTGCTGCTCTATGTATTTATCAATATTTTTGATAAACTTACCGGTCAAAACTATTTTGCCAATCGAGGATTTCGGATTTTCCTGCATAAAATGTTCTATGGATAAACCTATTTCATCGATAAACTGATCGGTAACTTTTTTAATTATATCTTCTACACTCCTGCTCTCACTTAAATTTTCATCAACCTCTCTGGCTTTTTTAGTTGTCTTTGTTTTTGGACCGGCCTTTAATTTTGTGTCTTCGGTTTCTAATTTCTCTGTTGTAACAGCACTTTTTTTAACCATCAAGTCTTTAAAATCAAAACCTGATAATATATCTTCACAGTACTTATTATCTTTTTTTGTCCCTTTATAAATTTCATCAATAAAACTCTGATAAGATGTGGATGAAAATCTCGGATATTTCAAATCATTATTTTGAACCATCTCAATTATAGACATCTCATCCCCGAGGTTTACCACGCAATAAGTATCTGCCTTATCCTTTTCTCTGGTTTTTTCAACTTTTTCATTTTTTCTGTTACTGTGTATAAAGCTTACTGTCCTGAACAATGCAAAGCAGTTTAAATCAATTGCCTGTGTGAGAAGCCCGGCATTTTTAAAACTGTAAACCACATCATCAATCATGCTTTTCATTGCTCCGACAAGCATTACACGTGAGTGGTCTTTTCCTTTTTCGACTACATAATAATCATATATAATATTGTTTTTGGGTATGGGAATAAAATCACTTATCTGGTATTGAATTGAACTCTTTATTTCCGCATCATTTATAACCGGTATTTTAACCTCTTTTGCAATGACTTTTTGATTGGCAATCCCTACATATACCTTCCTATCAGAAATCCTGTATCTTCTCCAGATTTCCTTTAAGTTAGCGGCAAGTATATCGGGTTTCTGTATTTCCCCCTTTATTATACAATCAGCAGGGACTTCTGCTTTTACTACTTTTCTTACAATAATATTTCTTCCTTTATTTGCCAGCTCAACAATATTAATTACGGAAGAACTCAGGTTTAAACCTATAGCAAGCATTTAAATCACTCTTTCTTCAATTTAAAAAACTTAGATACCATTTTAAAATATTATTGCCCCAAAATAAAGAGATAATACATCCAAATGAAATAAAAGGTCCAAAAGGCATTGTCTGCTTTAAGCTACCTTTTTTCGCTATAATCAGGGATACTCCATATATTGACCCTGCTAAAAACCCGATAAAAAGTGCCGGGATTACGCTTCTTACAAGATATGCTCCTGCCATAAGGCTTAATTTTACATCACCCATCCCCATTCCTTTAGGGCTTATAAGATGAACTATGAGCATAAATAGAAAGGCACCTGCACTGAATGCAAGAGGCATCCACCATTCTGACGGATCTAAAAAAATACTAAATGCCAGTCCCACAAGAGTTAAAGGGAATACTATCACATTGGGAATAATCCTGAATTCAATATCTATAAAGGATACTGCAATAAGAGCGCAGGAGAATATTATCCCCGCAGTAGTTTTTATAGTTAAGCCAAAAAACATAAAATTTAGCACAAATAATATGCCTGTTATTAATTCAATTAAGAAAACGCTTAAAGGTATTTTGCTCTTACAGTATCTGCACCTGCCTTTAAGGATGATATATGAGAGAAGTGGTATGTTATCATAAAAAGGTATTTTTTTATTGCACTCAGGACAGAATGAGGGAGGTCTTACAATAGACAATTTGCGCGGTAATCTGTAGACAACGACACCAAGGAAACTACCCACAGCAAGCCCGGCAATAAAAAAAATTATATATAAAATTACTTCTTTTATTCCCATTTTTATTATTGCTTATTTTCCTGTGATTACTGTAACCTGCAAAATTATATTTTTTCTATTATATTGCTATATTTCTAATAATTGAATAATAATTTTTAAAAAATTTACCTGAATATATATTTAATATTTTAATAATAGTTGCTTTTATAATTTCTTTTATTTTTTAATAATATCACGGTATTTTTTATTAGTCAAAAGAAAAGGTTTTAGAGGAAAATAACAAACACATCTAAAATTTTAATTGAATTGATAAATAGTATTAAGAAAGGGGCACCTTGATGCCCCTTTCTTAATTTTAGCAAGATGATATTTTCTAGATATTTCTTATACTACATCTAGCCCATTATTACGGCTACTGCAGCTGCCCATCTATTATTATTATATCGTCAGTATTATCTGTATTACCTGTGGAGCATGACAATGTATACGTAGTGCCATTTGATGTATATACATAGGGCTGACCCCACGGGTCATTAACAGGTACTGGATCCATATACGGATTACCATCTGGATTTTGAGCAGTATTAGTACCATTCAATGCTCCAGCCATAGCAGTCACATCAGTTACTGCAGGATACCTATCATAGTCTGCATTAAACATTTCCAGTGCAGTTGCTATATTTTTCATTTCACTCTGGGCTGCTGCTACCCTTGCTCTGTTTCTTAATACCATATAGCTCGGAACAGCTATAGCTGTAAGAATAGCAAGTATGATAATAACTATCATAAGTTCTACCAGTGTAAAACCTTCTTCCCTGCTATACAGCCTCCTGTAAAGCTTTTTCATTTCTTACCTCCTTTTTTAAATAAAGCATTAATATTTTTATCATCCATTAATATATTATACCCATAATATATTTTTTTAGTCATATATATCTTTAATTATAAAAAATATTTATATTATAGTTATAATATTTACTTTTTTTAAGTATACCAGGAATACTTAATAAATTCAAAAAGACTTATATCATTTTAAAATATATAAATATATTTAATTATTTATTATAATTTTTTGACCATAAAGAAGTTTAACTGCTTATGCAAATATGGAGTTAAAAAAGAACAGAGTAATGAAGAACTATATGTCATGTAAGGTGCTCTTTTAATATATCTATACACTCCTTTAATTTCCTTGAGACAGATTTTTGAGAGATTCCTACTTTCTCCCCTATTTCCTTCTGGCTCAGCCCTGAAAAATAACTTAAAATTAAAATTTTTTTATTAAGGCCGCTGAGCTTATCTATCGCATCCCATAATATTATTTTATCTTCAATAACAAGTTCAAAACTTTTATATTCCTTTGATTTAATATGACTTCTATTATATACAACATCTCCGTCACTTTTATTTTTGCCTTTAATTATATTATCACCATCTATTCCTTCAGGACTGTAGTAAACAGCTTCTCTTGCTTCTAAAAATTCATATATACCTTCTATAGGAATATTAATACCTTCTGATATTTCCTCTATAGTAGGGTAACGATTATTTTCCATTTCAAAATTGTTTACATATTCATTAAACATTTTATTTATTTTCCATATCCAGCGGGGACTTTTTACAAGACCGCTATCCCTTATAAAATGCAATATCTCACCTTTTATATAATGATAAGCAAAGGTTGAAAATTTATTATCTGATTCCGGATCAAATCTGTTTACTGCTATGAGTAAACCCATAAGAGCTACCTGAATAATATCTTTTTGTTCATACTGATGACTGCTTTTAAAATCACCGGCAATTTTATATGCAAGTTTTTCTGTCTTTTTAATTATAAGATTTAATATATCAGGATTATTTGAGTTCCTGTAAATCTTTATCAGTTCTTCAACAGATAAAGATTTTAAACCTGATGTAGTGGCAGTTAAGCTGCTTTCTATTTCTTTTTCTTTTACAATTTCCTTCATGATTTTTATTTATAATTTTCATCCATAAAAATCACTATTACTGGATTGCCTGATATATATTAAACATAGGCAGGTACATTGATATAACAATTATCCCGACAAGCCCGGCTACCAGTAGAAGCATCATGGGTTCAAGCATTGTAACAAGCGAATCTATGCTGGTCGCGGCTTCATTATCATAAAAATCAGCAACTTTATTTGCCATACTATCGAGCGTACCTGTCCTTTCACCTACTGCCAGCATCTGAACCATCATATTGGGAAATATCGGGTTCCTTGACATTGGTTCGGAAATATTCTCACCCTCCCTTATACTTACTTTTATCTCCTCAAGCGCTTCATCAATTAGAACATTATCCGCAATTCCTTTTGTAATATCCAGGGCCTTTAATATAGGCACCCCTGTAGCAAGCAGTACCCCGAAATGTCTTGTAAATTTTGCAATAGACATTTTCAAAAAAGTATCACCTAGTTTTGGAATTTTTAATTTAATAGCATCAAAAGTACGCCTTCCTTTTTCGGTTTTTAAAATTCTCCTGATTAAATACCTTCCTCCAAATATAACGGCAACTAAAATAATATAAAAGTAAGGTTTTTTAAGCACACTTCCTACAGCTATTACCCCTTTTGTAATACCGGGGAGCTCAGCACCGAGGTCTGCATAAATACCTTCAAACGTAGGAACAATAAAAAGTATCATCGCAAAAGTTATAATAATAGCAAAAGCAAGAATAAATTTTGGATATGCTGTTTTACTGCTTATTGTGTGTCTTATTTCCTCTTCTCTTTCCAGAAATATTGCCAGGTCATTCATAGTTTTATCCAGTACACCCCCGGCTTCTCCTGCACGTATCAGACTCACATATAGTTTGTTAAAAACATCGGGGTGTCTTTCCATTGATTCTGAAAGAGTGTGTCCGGATTCCACATCCATTTTTATTTCTGCTATTATTTTTGCCAGTTTTGGATTTGTAGTCTGTTTTTCAAGAATATTAAGAGATTCAAGAAGAGACATCCCGGAAGAAATGAGAGTCGAAAACTGTCTTGTAAATATTACTAAATCCCTTACTTTTACACGATTTAAAAAACCTATTTCTATTTTTTTATTTTTTAATCCTTCACTTTCATCTTTTGATTTTTTAATATTTACAATAAAATAACCCATCTCTCTCAGTTTTGATATAACCATATCCTGACTATCAGCATCTATTGAGCCATTTATTATTTTCCCTCCGGGCTCTCTAACTGTGTACTCAAATGTAGCCATATTTATACACCCCTGATATTCCTGTTATAATATTATGATATATTTGCCAGTATATGTTTTTTTAAAAATATATTTAAATTTTTTACCTTATTCACTGCCAATCATTCTTTTTACTTCTTCTATACTATGGGCTTTTGAAAGCGCCATCTCCTTTGAAATTTTCCCTGCTTTATAAAGGTTTGCAAGAGACATATCCATTGTCATCATCCCTCTTCTACCGCTTGCCTGGATTGAGGTATATATCTGATGAACCTTTGACTCTCTTATCATATTACTTATTGCAGAATTTACAAACATTAACTCGGTTGCCGGTACTCTTCCATCTCCGTTTCTTGTCGGGATTAACTGCTGCACAAGAACAGCTTTTAATGTTCCGGCTAACTGCGCTCTTATCTG
This sequence comes from Actinomycetota bacterium, assembly GCA_028696435.1. Lineage (GTDB taxonomy): Bacteria > Actinomycetota > Humimicrobiia > Humimicrobiales > Humimicrobiaceae > JAQVEM01. The sequence continues at coordinate 12,869 of JAQVHC010000019.1, forward strand.
CCTTTGCTGGTATGTTGGAAAAACATCTATTATTCTGTCAATTGTCTGCGGTGCATCCTGGGTATGGAGTGTTGAAAAAACAAGATGGCCTGTTTCTGCTGCAGTTAATGTGCTTGATATTGTTTCAAGGTCCCTCATCTCTCCTACCATTATAACATCAGGGTCTTCTCTTAATACATATTTAAGAGCGTCAGCAAAGGATAGCGCATCACTTAATATTTCTCTCTGTGATATAACACTTTTTTTATGAGTAAATAAATATTCTATCGGGTCTTCTACTGTTATTATGTTTTCCTCTCTCGTCTGATTAATTAACTCAATCAAAGAGGCAAGGGTTGTTGATTTGCCGCAGCCGGTAGGACCTGTTATAAGAACAAGGCCTCTTGGATAAGTAGCAAATTCTTCAATTTGTTCCGGCAGGCCCAGCTCCCTTATAGTAAGTATTTCTCTTGATATATATCTAAAAGCTGCAGCAAGTGTATTTCTCTGATAATAATAACTGCATCTAAATCTTCCGTAGTGCGGTATTGTATACGAAAAGTCAACAGATAACTTTTCATTGAGTCTTTTTAGCTGCTCATTATTTAAAATTCTTGTTAACATTTTTTCAGACATTTCGGGAGTAACATCCCCGAACTCTTCCATCCTTATAAGTTTGCCGTTTATTCTGAATATTGGTGGAAGCACACATACAATATGAACATCCGATGCATCTAATTTTATTGCTTCAAGTAGAATGCTATTAATATCCATCTTTACCTCTTTTATTCCATGCGCTTTTTTATAATTTTTTTATAATTTTCTTTGCATTATTCTAATATTTTAATTCATTATTTTCCATATTTTCTATATTTATTAAAACTTTTCTTTTTATTTCCTCTATGCACTCTGCATCAGGAGTTATCCCGGTCCAGATTTCAAATGAATAAGCAGCCTGACTGATAAGCAGGTCTATCCCTTTTATAATGACAGCTCCTTCTTTTTTTGCTTTCTTTAATAGCAGTGTCTCCGATGGTTTATAAACCATATCAAAGACAAATTTATCACCCAGATTCCATGAATCGGGTACCGGCATGATATCTTTATATGACAGTGTTCTCGCCCCTGTCGTATCCTCACCTGTATCCATTCCAAGAGGTGTACAGTTTAAAATTAAGTCAATGCCATCAATTTTATCATCAAGATCATTTATATTGTTAAGTATGTGAATTCTGCCACTTCCTTCATTTTTTAAGTCTTTAATTATATTATGTATTTTTTCAACTGTTCTATTGTAAACCCATATATCTTTTACTTCTTTTTTAAGCAAACCATAAATAGCTCCCCTTGCAGCCCCACCTGCCCCTATAACAAGACAGCTGCTCTGCTTCCATTTAAAGCTTTTTTCATCAAGTGAACTTATAAAACCTTTTACATCGGTATTGTAACCCTCCGAAATTTTATTTTCTTTATCAAACTTTACTGTATTTACAGACTTTATTATTTTTGATACATCATCCGGTCTATCAACCAGTTTAAATACCGCATTCTTATAAGGCATTGTTACATTTAAACCCAGAAAGCCCAGCTTTTTTGCACCATTAAAAGCTTCTTCCAGGTCTTCTTCTTCGAATTCAAATGCCAGATAAACCACGTCAAGCAAATATTTTTTAATAAAATAATTTTGAATTAACGGTGAAAGGCTGTGCCTGACTGGATTTCCAATAAGGGCTATTAATTTTGTTTCAGCGCTAATCATATTTAAATAATTATATTTGTTGCTTTTTGAGTGTCATATTGTTTTTCTACTATTATATATATTTTTTTCTACTGTCTTATCTAATGATATCTATTGTTAATAACTAATTCTTTATCCTGTTAGCTCCTTTTCAGTATCTTATCTCAAAAGTGTTATATTTCTCGCTTTCTTTTATCTCTTCAATTTCTATATTTGTTATTACTGAAAAAGATGGGCCTTTTTTAATCTCGTCTATAAAATGCTTTAAATCTTCTTCTTCGCCCTGACAGACCACTTCCACTTTTCTGTCATAGGTGTTTCTTACATACCCTTTAATATCATATTTTGGAGCTATTGACTCAACAAAGTATCTGAATCCAACACCCTGAACTCTGCCTGAAAATATTACCCTATATGTTTTAATATTTTCAATCATATATCTTTTAATTAATTTATAATAATAATACTAAAAAATTTTTACATTTTCAACTAAATGATTTTTTTAACTTCTTTGATCTTTACAGCTTTTATAAAAATTTATACAGCATTTATAATATTCATATTTGTACATTGTGTCCATAATCCTTTATGTTCTCAGGATTTCCAGTCTTTAATTCTTAGAATAGAAAATGGGCTTATCTTCCCCAGATCACATATTATTACAGAATCATTTGGATTCGCATATTCCAGTTCTGTTTCATCCATGGGTGAGACCATCTTTTCTATCTTAAATATAAAAGGGTCACTGCCGGGCTGTAGCACGTCCACAATCTCTCCGGTACAAAAATGGTTTCTCACACTTATGATAGGGCCATTAAACCTGTTACTGAACCCTGCACATGTTCCGATAAATCTATATTTATTTATATAGCCGACATTATCATTATCTGTAAGCTCGCTTTTATCCTTTAAAAACATAAATCCTTCTGTAAAATTTCTATGAGAACATTTATCAAGCTCTGCGGTAAGGCAGGCTATTTCTTTTCCGGTGTATTTATTTTCTTTAATATAATCGAGTGCTTTCCTGTAAACCCATGTTGTAAGGCTTACATAATTCTCACTTTTCATTCTTCCCTCTATTTTAACAGCATCAACACCTGCATCCGAGAGTAATTTTAATCTGCCAAGCAAACAAAGATCCCTTGAGTTATAAATATATGTCCCCCGCTTATCCTGGTCTATTGGAAAGAACATATTTGGTCTCTTTTCTTCCATCAGGTAATACTTCCATCTACAGCTATGTGCACATTCTCCTTTATTTGCATCGCGTCCGGCCATATATTTACTGAGCATACATCTTCCAGAGTAAGATATACATAATGCCCCATGCACAAATACCTCTATTTCAATATCTGTTTTGTTTAATATACTTTTGAGGTCCGAAAAGCTTATTTCCCTTGCGATATTTATTCTTTTTACGCCATTCTTTTTAAAAAAATCAACAGCCCTGTGATTAGCTATATTTGTCTGGGTGCTTATATGGATTTGTTTTCCGGGTAAAAATTCCCTCACCATGTCAAGTGCTCCAGAATCTGATACTATAACTCCATCAAAATCTATGTTCTTCAGTTCCTTTAAATAACGTATAAATGAAGGAATCTCATTTTCAAAGATTACAGAATTAAGAGTAAAATAAACTTTTGCTCCCTGGCTGTGCGCATATTCCACACCTTCTCTTAGCTCATTGAGGGTGAAATTTTCTCCAGTGCTTCTTAAATTAAATTTTTTTCCACCTGCATATACTGCGTCCGCACCATAGCTAACTGCATATTTTAAAACATTCAGATTATTTGCAGGAACCAGAAGCTCGGGAATTTTTTTATGCCTCTGCGTATTAGTCAATAAGGGCTTTTTCATGTCTCTTTTGAATTTTCATATTTTTAATTATATTTATAAACTTCGCCTGAATTAAAATTTAAACAGCCGGAATTATAAATCTAAATATTTTGTAACAGATATACCATCGCCAATATCAAAAAAATAACTTTCAAAGCAGGGTTTGCCTGTTATATAGTCTATATAATCCCTTATACCTTTTACACTATTTAAATCATGGTTATCTATTTTTTTACTAAATATCTTATTCTTATAAAATATATTATCGGCAATTATAAGCGCACCTTTTTTGAGTAATGGTTCCACTACCCTGATGTATAAAGGATACTCAAACTTTGCGGCATCAATAAATACCATATCGTATTTACATTCAGGTTTGTTATTGTTAAGCTCCGGTATTATCCCGAGGGCATTTCCGGTAATAAATCTAAAATTCCTGTCCGGGAATTTACTTTTGATAAATTTTTCAGCTCTTTTTACCCTATCTGCATTTAAGTCAATTCCGGTATAATTTCCACTTTTTAAATTTTTTATAAGAAAATAAGAGGAAAATCCAATCCCGCATCCAATTTCAAGAATGTCACAGGGGCTTACCAGCATGCAGGTCAGCTCAAGAAACCTTCCTGTATTTTTATCAATTACCGGTATTTTTTCAGCACTGGCCTTCTTTAAAAATTTATCCAGAAACCTGCTTTCTTCAGGTTGAAGGTACTTACTTTCCCATTTATTTAATGTTTTATTCTTATTATTTATCGGATTATTCTTGATTACCCGCTTATTCTGATTCAAGGGATTATTCTCGCTTACCGGGTTATTTTGCTTCACTTCTATTCTTTTCATGTTCTTCCAGAGTGGTTGAAAATTTGTGA
>JAQVHC010000112.1:0-583 GCA_028696435.1 Actinomycetota bacterium
ATATATAGTATTATCTTTTCTTTACTATCCTCAATTTTATTATATTTTTCAAATAATTATTTAACATTTTCAATATTTTATTTCTTTTTAGGTATAGGAAACGCTTCTTTTATTAACTCCGTATCTTCATATGTATGCGATGTCTATATTGAAAATAAAAGCTCTCAGCTTTTGCTAATCAATACTGGCTGGTTACTGGGAATTTTCATTGCTCCTTTAATTTTAAGCTATTTTGCCTGGAAAACTTATCAGTTTAGACTAATTTTCTTAATAATCTCTTTCTTTCATTTATTAATTTTATTTGTTATTTTGATTAAATTTCAAAATCCAAAAATTACTAATGATAAAAGACATACTTTTAAAAAAGTTAATAAAATTATTTTTTCAAATAAACATTTTATATTAAGCTGCTTAATTACTTTTTTTTATTCATCTACTACGAGTATTTTTTCAAATTGGCTTACAACATATTTTAAAGACATTGGTATAGAATTAAAATGTGGGGCAATCTTTTTATCAATTTATTCTGCATCTACAGTAGCGGGCATGTTTTTAAAAAATTACTTATTAAAATATTTCCCAG
>JAQVHC010000112.1:593-3922 GCA_028696435.1 Actinomycetota bacterium
TTCTAGTTCAGTATTATCTTTTATATTTTTACTTCTTGCATCTATAATAAATGTTATTCCGGTTAAAATATTATTTATTGTATTATTTGGTATAAATATAATCGGGGTAATTTCTCTGGTAATATCTTTTGAGTCATATCAAAATAATCTTCTTTCTGGACCTATTAATGGCTTAATAAGAAGTGTTGATGCTATTAGCGTAATATTATCACATTATTTTGTTGGTTATTTTGTTGATAATTTTAAAAATATAAATATCTTAAATATTGTTCTTGTATTTTCACTCGTTTTATTAATATTGTTACTACTATATTACTTCTATAATCCTTACTCTAAGGAAAAAGCGATAATGTAAATTATCTCAGTAATTTGATAATTTGGTATACTACACGGAGTGTAGCCTAGCCTTGAAGCGTTTTATTTTACACCTTTCCCGGTAATTGCGGCTTTAATTGTAGCGAGAATTATTTTTAAATCCAGCCATATTGAAGCGTTTTCAGCATATATCCGATCATACATTACCTTATCTTGAATTGACAGGTCGTCCCTTCCTTTTATCTGTGCAAGGCCGGTTACTCCGGGTTTTAATTTATATACACCATTCTCAGTGCGGAGCCTTATGAGCAGATCCTGATTATATAATGCAGGCCTCGGACCAACAAAGCTCATATCACCCTTTAATATATTTATAAGCTGGGGAATCTCATCAATGCTTGACCTTCTCAAGAATTTTCCCACACGGGTGCTCAAATGGCTGCTATCTTTTACCTCATCGGTAGGGATATCAGGAGTTCCTTCCTTCATAGTCCTGAATTTAAAAATAGTAAAATGCCTGTTATTTGCCCCGACCCTTTTTTGCTTAAAAATTACACTCCCGGGAGAATCAATTTTTATAATCAGAGGTATAATTATCCAGAATGGGATAAAAAGCACAATCAAAATAGCCGACACTACAACATCAAAAATTCTTTTGACATCTTTGTAAAACATAGGATAAAAAGTCTTTGTCTTCGCAGGGTTATTACTCATACAATCTTGGCCACATTTTGTTTTCATCAAAATCAGGGATAATTTTCTTTAAATCTTTGAACAGGTTCTTATAATCATCAACCTGGATCTCTTTCTCTATATTAAAGAGAATATTAATCATCTCATCCTTACTGAGTCCATTTACCTTACCATCACTCCGGGCCTCAAAAATGTGTTTGTAATCTGTTACTATCAGCTCTTCATCTTCACTCACAAGTTCTTCGTCAAACTTTTCACCATCTCTCGGGCCAGTATATATTATTTCAATATCTTTGCCCGGCTCCATTCCATAGATTCTTATCATATTTTTAGCAAGGTCAACTATATTAATAGGTTCCCCCATATCAAGCACATATACCTCTCCTCCCTTTCCCATAATACATGCCTGTATAACCAGCTGTGAGGCTTCGGGTATCGTCATAAAATACCTTTTCATATCAGGGTGGGTAACTCTTACGGGGCCTCCGGATTGTATCTGTTCCTTAAAAAGCGGAACTACACTTCCCATACTTCCAAGGACATTGCCAAACCTTACTATAATGAATCTGGTATCTTTTACTTTTGATAGAGTCTGCAGATATTTTTCAGCCAGCAATTTTGATATACCCATAACGTTTTTTGGATTTACAGCCTTATCCGTAGAAAGCATAACAAACCTTTTAACCCCGAACTCAATGGAAAGTTTTGCAAGTATTTTTGTACCAAGATAATTGTTTAAAAAGGCTGCTTTTGGATTAAGCTGCATAAGCGGTACATGTTTATATGCTGCAGCATGGAACACTATATCGGGTTTATATTTTTTAAAGACATCTCTTAAGGCTTCTTTGTCCCTTATATCAATCACTATCGGAACTGTTGAAATAAACGCAAACTTATTACTGAGTTCTTCCAGTATTAAAAATAAATTATTTTCTGAATGGTCTACCAGTATTATTTTCTTTGGCTTTAATCTTATTACCTGTCTGCATATTTCAGAACCTATAGAACCACCTGCTCCCGTAACCATAATAACCTTATCTTTTATTTCAGACACAACTTCAGGTATTTTTATATCTATAACCTCTCTACCAAGAATATCCTCAATTTCTATATCCCTCACCTGATAAAGATAAACTTTACCATCAATTATTTCATACAGGCCCGGCAGGGTTTTACAGTTTACCCCGAGCTCTCTTGCTCTTACAGCCACCTCTTTTCTAACACTTCCTGATGCAGATGGCATAGCTATTATTACTTCTTCAACAGAATAATCCTGGACAATTTTTTCCATTTTAGATATGGGGCCAAGCACACTTACTCCGTGGATTTTGTTTTTTATCTTTGTGTAATCGTCATCCAGAAATCCTACCGGTAGATATTCGCTCTCCTTTTGCCTTATCATTTCACGGACTATCATCTCCCCGGCATCACCTGCTCCAACAACCAGCACTCTCTTTTTTCTCTTCCCTCCACTACCAAGCTTTAGTTCATTGAAAAATCTCTCAGAAAACTTTGAAATTATCATGAGGGTGAGCGTTAAAAGATAATCAATTACAAGTATGCCTCTCGGGAAATAAGGAAAATGAAAATTTATGTTAATCCCAAAAAACGATATTGGAGCAGTCAGGATATAAAAAATAACTGCAATAACTACGGAACCGAGGGTGACAGCTTCAAGTATAGCCACCATATCTTTTATGGAAGCATATTTCCATACTCTTTTATAGGCACCAAAAATCCACAGTATAATAATTTTTACTGCAATAGCAATAACTACATACCATACCATGTAACGGGCATACCGGGAAAAAATATCGGCACTTCCGTCAAAACCTATCTGTCCCCTTAAAAAGAAGGATATTACGAATGATGAAAAAATTATTAAAACATCAAATAAAACCTGACCGATTATTTTTAAAACTGATTTTTTTTTCATTAACTTACTTTAAAATTATGAATAAATAATTAATATAAAAATTATTGCATGATATTGCTGTGCTTTTTTAGAATTACTGTATTACATGTATTACATCACTTTAATCATTCCCTGAATTCATCTCATAGTACTAGCATAACTTTCCTCTAAAACTATCGCATAATCTCGCTGTAATCTTTTCCTACTATTAACATCAAATCTGCATCTGTTTTATAAAAACTCCATGTTTTATTATATTCACAAACTTCTAAATTATCAAAAGCCATTGATAGCTGTCTGGCTTTCTCTTCACATCCTTCATTATATACAAGAATACTCTTATCAAAATTAAAATTTTCTGCATTGGCCAGAGCATATATCCTGAATCCATAACTTTTAATATAAT
>JAQVHC010000113.1 GCA_028696435.1 Actinomycetota bacterium
TTTATGTTTCCAACAACCCCTTTTAATACATTTTCAGTATGAATTGGTCTGGTTGAAGGCAGGCCAAAAGGTACAATATCTATCATTTTATAGAGGGTCGGGTCCTGATTATATGAATAAGGATTTATCCTGCCCAGTGCAGCAAGCATCCCGAGCCAGAAATCCCTCTGTCTTTCTGATGCACACAGAAAAAAATCCCCATAGTAAAATTGTTCATTTATTATTTCATGAACAGATTTATATATTTCCAATCTTTTATCCATAGATTCAGTCTCATACTCCGGCAGAACAGCCAGATTATATGGATCATAAACATCGATAATAAGATATTTTCCGGAATTCTTTATAATTTTATACTTAGACTTTGTAAAGGTCATACCGACACATAGGATTATGTCGGTTTTTTCAACCAGCTGTTTTAACTGCCCCTCATTTCTAAATTGAACTATTTCGAAGTTTTCAGAAGTAAAATTAACCTTATTGGGCACTGTCAGTGTCACATTCATATACTGCGAGAGGACTTCTGCGAAATTCAACGCTCTTATTGCGGGTCCTGCCATTTCATCAGAAACTACTTCAACAGACACTATGAGCAAATTCCTTTTAATGCTCTTCTCAAATACCCTGTAAATGCCCAGTGATTTCAATATATCTATCTGCTTCTTCTGATAATCGGGGTCCGGTGATACCGCAAGAAACTGCCCTTTAAAATAAGAAAAAAGTGCTTTATCATCTCTTCTTCGAGAGGCCTGTATTTTCTCCCTCTTTTTAATTAAAATGGGTAGATTATCAAGAAAGTCCTTGACAGCCATAAGCGAGCTTAATGGTTCATCTGATATTTCCACCTTTTCCTTTTTTCTTTCTTTTTCTATTTCTTTTGAAATTAAATCAGAGAGATCATAATAACTTTTATAATCAAATTTTATATCTGTAAAAATACGGTTAAAAACACTGGACAGGGTTGCCGATAAGACTTTTGATAAATTTTCATCATCATAATTTTTAAACACAGAATAAATTGAATTCCTCTCCTTCAAGAATCTCAATCTATCCTCGCTTACAGCTCTGGATGTTCCATGATGGTGATGATAGACTATGGATCGCGGAGAAAATATTACCTTATAACCGAGCACCCAGAGTCTCCAGCCCAGGTCAACATCCTCATAGTATGCAAAGAAGTCCTCGTCAAAACCTCCGGCGTCAAGGAATACATTCTTATCTACCATCATTGCTCCGCCGTTTACAAAAGGAAGAAACCTGTATTTATGCGATCTATCATCTTCTACAGGTATGCCGTAATCAACCTGGAAACCTTTGCCTTCAAAATTTATCATCCCGCCGGCAAAATCAATTTTCTTACCATCAATGGAAAGCACCTTCGACCCCGAAGCCACGACTTCTTTATTCTTATAAATAGGCCTCAGCAATTCAATCAGCCAGTTTTTATCAACTCTCGTATCGTTATTTAAAAAAGCTACATACTCACCTTTTGCAACTTTCGCGGCCTGATTATTAGCATAAGCAAAGCCCATATTCCTGCTGTTCTCGATTATCTTCACATGCGGATAATTCTCTCTTATCATCTCCAGAGAATTATCAGTTGATCCATTATCAACTACGATAATTTCCAGTTTATTCCGGGGGTAATTTAATTCTTCCAGGCTTTTGAGGCACTCGTCTAAATATTTTTCTCCGTTAAGATTAACAATTGACACGGAAATCACAGGGAATGTAAGAATGTCTATCATAAAAATTAATCTCCTATAATATATCCATAATATAACTCTAACTGTTAAAACATCATTAAAATATCAGACAAATTATAACAAATTATAACAAACAATCTATCTTTTTACACAACATCTCTGATAACACCGGTTATATTTTCTCCTATATAATTGGCATAATGATAAAATTTAAACTATAATCTTTATCTGTAAAGCTGGTTTTTTTAGATATCCAATAAAATACTCAATAATTCAATAAAAAAATAAAGAGTGAAACCGGTAAATATAGCATTCATAACTGATAGAATGATAAAGGGCCATGGTGTGGACCTTGTGGTTGACAGACTTGCCGATGGACTGGCTGAAGCAGGCTACAGCTGCAGAGTATACTGTAATTATTTTGATGAGACTTTTACAAACAGGAAATCGTATAACATAGAGAAGCTTCACTACTTTAAGCCTCATATTAATCCTTTAATTTATGAGAGAAGAATCAGAAAATTAGCTCCCTATCTTAACAGTAAAGATGTTGACCTTTTTATAATACAATCATTCCCTTTTTACAGTCTTATACCAAAATTAAATAAGCCTGTTTTAGCTGTTGACCATGGAATTCCTTCTCCAGATGAGTTTCCTTTTAAAAGAAAGTTAAGATATAAATATATGGAGAAAACCCAGAATCTGATCTACTTCAGAAAAGCCAGTAAAATAATAACTGTATCCCGATATCTTCTTAACTGTCTTCCTGCATATTTAAGAAAGAAAGCAGATTTTATCTACAACGGCTGCGATCATTATGCCAGGCATGTAATCACCGGAGACGAAGTTAATTATTTTAGAGAAAGCCTCGGTGTAAATCCTGAAGACGTACTTTTACTATTTGTGGGGAGGCTTAACCTGACCAATCAGCCTTATAAAGGTCTGGCCGAACTTATAAGTATATACGAGGAAATTCATAAAAAGAATAAAAAAGTCAGGTTACTTGCAGTAGGATACGGTTCAAAAAATGATGAAGAACTGCTCAAGAACCGTGGAATCCTGTCTATTAGTAACGCCCCTGAAGAGATTATGTCACTCATTTTTGAATCCTGTGATATTTATACTACCTGTTCAAGGTGGGAAGGATTTGACCTCCCTGTTGCAGAGGCACATAGTTTTGGAAAACCCTCGGTTTGTTATGACATCGGTGCCCACCCGGAAATTTCCCGGGATGGGCTGACCGGTTTTGTGGTAAAAAATAAGGATGAATTTTTAGAAAAACTGGAAATACTTATAAGCGACCCACAAAAAAGAAAAGAGATGGGGCAGAATGCAAAGGTTTTTTCAAAAGAATTTAAATGGGAAAACAGCGTAAATCAATATAATAAGCTGATCAAAAAAATGCTTGGCCTGAAAGATGAGGATGTCAGACCCGTGTCTCTCACCATAAAACATGAACCCCCATCCAGAAAAGTCTCTGTTATCATAGTTAACTACAATTCTACATATCCTGTTTTAAAGGAGTGTCTGGATTCAATAAAAAACCAGACCCACCAGGAGACCGAGATTATCATTTTTGATAATAATTCCACTTATGATATTCTTGATGATATAAAAGAAGAGTTCAAAGATATAAAAATAATCCGTTCCGATCATAATCTTGGCCTCGGCGAGGGCATAAACAGAGCTTTAAAAGAGGCAAATTCAGACCTTATTCTCATATCAAATTTTGATGTTGTTTATAACTTTGATGCTATTGAGCAAATGGTTGATGTGCTAAACAAACTTGAAAGCATTTATCTGGGTGTTGCGCCTAAAATCAAGCTCTATTACCAGAGAGATTTTCTTGAAAGTGTGGGAACCTATGTAGACAGTAACCTCTATCCTGGCCATTATGGTCTGGGCCAGCTGGACCTCAGCCAGTATAATAGAAGTGAGGATATATTCGGAGTGTCTTTTGTGTCCTGCCTTATAAAACGTGATGCTTTTTATGAAAATAAGGTTGGAGCTATTGACCCGACGTTCTTTTTGTTTTACGAAGATATTGATTTTTGCTACAGAGCTAATCTTTACGGCTATAAATTCAGATCGTGCCCTTCTGCAACCTGTTATCATAGATATGCATTCAACTTCAGAGATGATGCAACTTCTTTTCAG
>JAQVHC010000114.1:0-1706 GCA_028696435.1 Actinomycetota bacterium
TGCTTTCTTTTTTATTCTTTGCTGGTTGTGCCGGTGGAAGTCCTGCTGAAGAGCAACCCGTTATTTCAGAACCTGAAGAAGAAGAAATAACAGATGAAGAACCCACAGATGAAGATAAAATTGCCGGGATGGAGATAACAGGCAACATTAATATATTGAGCGGATACGAAATTTCGGATACAGTCCTTGACAGCAGACCAATTGCCATAATGGTTGAAAATAGCCCGGACTCAAGGCCACAATCAGGACTTATTTATGCAGATATGGTTTATGAGGTAGTAGATGAAGGTGGAGTTACAAGATATGTTGTCCTGTTTTCTTCTCATGAAGCTGAAATAGTAGGGCCTGTAAGAAGCGCAAGAATATACTATGCTGAAATAGCAAGAGGTTTTGACCCCATATATGCATTCTGGGGGACATATCCCGAGGGATATGAAGCTATAAAAACTATGGATCTCGACCTTCTTGATGGAAATAGCGATGCTTATGTTCCATATACAAATTCCGGTTGGAGAGACTATAGCAGAAGCAACATAACCGAACATACTGCTTTTATGTCAACTACTAAGTTAAAAGAGGATGCTGCTAAACATGGTTATTCTCTTAAAGGAGGACAATCTCCCTTAAGATTTAAACTGGATGCTGTAGATTCTGAAAGGGGGAATATTTCAAATATAACCATTGATTTTTCCCATAATACTTTCAGGGTTGATTTTGAATATGATAGTGCAAATAATAATTATTTAAAGTTTGTAGCTGGCTCTCCTCATACCGATTATGAAACAGGCAAACAGATTGCAGTAAATAATGTTATCGTCATGATAACTGATATACATGGACCTATTGATGCTTCCGGCCATATGGTAGTAAGAACTACCGGGACAAGTGATACAGGTAAAGCATTTTTCTTTTTAGATGGTAACGTAACAGAAGGAACCTGGGAAAGAACTTCTATCTTTGAACCTTTTAAATATAAGGATAGCGAAGGTAATATAATGTTATTTAATAGAGGTTCAACCTGGGTTGCAGTTATACAGGATACAGCAAAGTTAACTTATTAAAATAAACTTATTTTATTTTTAATTATTCTAATATCGTGAGTAAAAAGACTGAAGAAGAACTTACAAAAAATGCAATACTGGGAAAAGAGTTATTTTCTGAAGCAGATTTAAAAAAAAGAGTAGCTGAACTTGGAAGGGAAATAACAAAAGATTATGAGCATAAAAATCTGCTTGCTGTTTGTATTTTAAAGGGCGGAGTTATATTTTTAGCTGACTTAATAAAGGAAATTGACCTGCCCCTGAGCATTGATTTTATGAGCATCTCTGCATACGGTATCGGAGATACTCCCACAGGTGTGGTAAGAATTACAAAAGACCTTGATGAATCAATAGAGGGTAGAGATGTATTAATTGTTGAAGATATTATAGATACCGGATTAACTATAAGTTATCTTCTAAGAAACTTAAAATCAAGGTTTCCAAAAAGTCTTGAAATATGCACACTTCTTGATAGAGATATAAGAAGAATAGTTGATATAAAAATTAAATATGCTGGCTACAGAATAGGGGAGCAGTATATAGTTGGCTACGGACTTGATTACAAACAACAATTCAGAAATCTAAAATCTATATATGAATTAAAACCAGGAACAGTAAAAAAAGATATAGAATCTTTAAAGAGCAGCTCTATTTTATAAGTTCGTT
>JAQVHC010000114.1:1806-3851 GCA_028696435.1 Actinomycetota bacterium
TTATCTGGATATTTTTACAATGAGCATTAAAAAAAAAGGCTTAATAAAGATGAAACTTGAAGGGGTAAGGATAGAACTTCCTACCCAGAAACCTATTCTGCTCCTGAAAGAAGAAAATGGTAACAGGTACCTTCCTATCTGGATCGGTCCGTACGAAGCTTCCGCTATTGCACTTGAACTATCAAATATAAAAACACCCAGACCAATGACACATGATTTAATAATCAGCATCTTTAATAATCTGGATATAACTGTCGAAAATATTGAAATAAATGACATAAAAGACAATACATTTTATGCTGTAATAAATATCAAAAATAAAGACAATAAAATAATAAAAATAGATTCAAGACCATCAGATGCAGTTGCTACCGCGGTCAGGGTCAAATGTGATATTTTTGTTGCGGAACATGTGCTGGAATCCAGTGGCCTTGAGATACAGTCAATAGATGATGAAGTAAAGAAATTTAAAGATTTCCTTGACCATGTAGAACCGGAAGATTTTAAATTTTGATAAATAAAAACTGAACTCCCGGGTTTCCTGTACTGTATATAGAATTAATATGATTATTAATTTCTGATTGACAATCTCGATTAATAATCATTGACATTTTAGATACGGTAGGCCTTTTTAGAAATACCTTTTACAAAGCAGCTCTTAAATAACTGCCTGTTGCTCCAGGTAAATATATTAAATTATATAAAAATTATCAAATTACCTGAAAATATATCTATATCTCCCCTGAATAACTTAATACAGTGGCGATATTACTGGATATAGCAACTTCTGAAGTTATATATACGTATTGACTTTAGTGTATTAAAATTTTAAAATTACATTAATGTAATTACACTGATGTAATTAAAATTATAATAAGGTAATTTAAAAAACTGTGGTTTTATAATTAAAAACTTATAATTAAAAAAATGCAGGATAATGAACGAAATAATGTAATAAAAAAAACTTACAGTTCTAAAGAAGTGTGCAAGATAATTGGTATTACATATAAGCAGCTTGATTATTACGATAGAACTGATTTCATTAAGCCATCTATAACTGGGGCAGATGGATGTGGAACCAGAAGGATGTATAGTTTTGATGACCTTATGAAGCTAAAGGTTATAAAGAAATTAATCGAAGCCGGTATAAGCCTTCAAAAATTAAGAAAAACAAAAAAGTATCTTGACGATTATAATAGCCAGAAGGGGAGTAATGACGATGGCTTTTTAAAATTAACACTCATCTCTGATGGGAACACTGTTTATGCATGCAATTCAGATAAAGAGATAATAGACACGTTAAAAAGTGGACAGGGCGTCTTTGGTATAGCTCTCGGTAAAGTATATTCAGATTTAAGCGGGGATATAGAGAAATATTTAATTAATAATAACAGTAAAGAAATAGATCCAAAAGCAGGAGAGGTTTATTAATTAAAAAAATAAAAATTTTAAAAGGAGGTATAAAAAGGAATTCATGGCAAAAAATTTATTAGAAGAAAAGGAGAAATCAAAACAAAGCTATAAAGAAAGTAATACGTCAAAAAAAGTAAGATTTGCCCACAGAAGTGAAGAAGAATTTTCAAAGATACTGGATTTTTATAGAATAAAGTGGGAATATGAGCCAAAAACTTTTGTGCTCGAATATGACAAGTACGGTAATCCTGATGTTAGTTTTACTCCCGATTTCTACCTTCCGGACATGGATCTTTATATTGAGTTAACGACTTTAAACCAAAAACTGGTTACCAAAAAAAATCATAAAATAAAGAGGATAAAAGAATTATATCCTGACATAAATATAAAACTATTCTATAAAAAAGATTATCAAAGTTTATTATTTAAATACCTTAATAGGTAGTTACATAAATAGACAAATGGGTAAAATAAAATAAAAACGGAAGATAATTTATGTTTAATGCTTTTCTATCCTTAAATTTAACTTCAAAATGTGAATTTGTTTCCTGCTTTTAAATCTTATTATTGAAAATATTTAATTAATTTAATTATGGAGAAAAATTCTAATAAAAAATCAGATTCAACAAAAA
>JAQVHC010000115.1 GCA_028696435.1 Actinomycetota bacterium
GTTTTTTCACAAAATATTCCATTTTCATCATATGGATAGAAGCCCAGTGTTTTCAAGCACACCTGGATAACTCTTACATCATCACCCCTGAAAGGCGGATATTTCAGATATAGCATTCTTTCACCCAATCTACAACCCGCATCCACCAGCTCCTGCCAGGTTTCATCATCCATAACACCTGTTACAAGAAGTCCTCTGTCCTGCTGAAATTTTCTAATAGCATTCTCGGTTTCGACACCAAAAATTCCATCAATTTCAGATGTTCCAAGCTCATAACCGAGCAGCTTTAATCTCCTCTGTATATCTAAAACTTTCTCTCCCGATGAATTTCTTCCTATTGTTTCCATTACATTTGTACTAACTTAATACATTTGTACTAACTTAAATTAATTTTTAAAAGCTATTATTTTAAACCGTATATTAATTTTTATAGCCTGTATTCCGTCAGAGGTGAGCAATGTTATATAAAAATTTATCAGTATACACCGCTGCTATTGCTCCATCTGCAACCGCGGTTATAACCTGCCTCAACGGCGTATTTCTGACATCACCTGCTGCAAATATACCGGGCTGTGATGTTTCCATCTGAGAATTTGTTATTATAAAACCTTTCTCATCAAGTTCAACTAGGTCTTTAACTGGTTCTGAATTGGGCTTCCAGCCTACATATTCAAAGACTGCATCAACTTTAAGTTTATATATCCTGTCTTCTTTTTTATCTCTTATAAAAATTTCTTCGAGTCTGTCGCTGCCCATAAATTTCTCAATTGTGCTACTCCACAAAAACTCTATTTTCTTGTTTTTAAATGCTCTATCCTTCAAGATTTGAACGGCACGGAGTTCGTTTCTTCTGTGAATTACATATACCTTTTTTGCAAATTTTGTAAGGAAAATTGCTTCTTCAATTGCTGCATTCCCACCACCTACAACTGCAACTACTCTATCTTTATATAGCGCTCCATCGCAGGTTGCACAAAATGAAATACCCCTGCCAATAAATTTCTCTTCACCGTCAACATTTAACCTGTCAGGGTGAGCTCCTGTAGCCATTATTACTGAGTTTGCCTGTATGACCCTTTCATCACCCTGGCACTTAAAACTATAAGATTTATTTTTATTACCGTTCTCTTCACATGGAACATATTCAATTGAATTTACAGGAAAAGAACTTCTTATTTTTATCCCTAACTGTTCACAATGTTCCAGAAGTCTTAACGCAAGATCATAGCCTGATATATTTTCCTTAAATCCAGGATAATTTTCAACAATTTCAGTTTTTATTATCTGTCCTCCCGGCATCAGCTTTTCCACAATCTCGAAATCCAGACCGGCTCTTTTTGCATACAATGCCGCACTAAGACCTGCCGGACCGGCTCCTATAATAATTAAATCAACTTTTTTACTGTGTTCCATATTTATATCCTGCATATCCTGCATATTAACCTGGCTCCCTCATAGTAAGCTTTTTAATAAAATTATAGAAACGCTAAAAGACATTTACTATATATCTTTATGTTTATCTATGTACATGCTGTATTTACTATTATAAATATTTAGAATTTAAAATAAATGGATAATTATAAATTATAAGAATCACTAGAATTTATAAATAAGAAGTAGAGAAGAAGGAGTAAAAACACCATAAACTTTAAAGCTTATCTGGATGTTAAAGATGTATTCTGGTCTTAACCCGGTCTACCCCATATCTGTGCCTGTCCTAACACAACCATGTTTTAAAAATTTTATTTCACTAAAATTAACTAAGAAATATTAATTAAGAAATACCAGTTAAGGAATTTACTGCAATTTTTTAATATTTCTTCGCAGCTTCTTTTATTCTTTCTTCGAGTTCCTCTTCAGATTTTACTCCTGAAATATCCAGATCCATATCCATCAAAAGCCTTATTGCACTTCTTACAATCATTGTATTTGCTATTTTGTGTCCACCTGATTTCTTACATTCAATGCCAAGATTTTCAAGATAGGAAACCATATCCGAAGGCATGGTTATAGGAACTCTAAAATAATCCTGCTTTCTTTCTACCATCTTTTACCCTCTTGCTATAATTCTATTTTATTTTTATTGCATTTTTATGTATATGAGTATATCCATTAAAAAGCAAATTGTCAAATAACTAATAGTTAACAGACAAATAGCCAGCAGATATGTGTACTCTTTTCTGATATGCATCTTCTACCCTTAACCTGTTATAAACTGGAGTAAAAAAATTATCTTATGGGTGAGTTTTAGTGTATATTATTAATGTATTTTATATAATATAGAAAGAGACAATAGAATTTCAAAGTTATATTTTAGAGGTAAAATATGAGCACTAAATTAAAGAATGTTACTTTTTCCCTACAAAAAGATCTAATAAAAATTTCTGTTATAGGTGGCAGCGAAATAGATAATGAAATTTATAATCTTGCATATGAAGTTGGTAGAGAAATAGCAAAAAGCGGTGTGGTGCTGATCTGTGGAGGTCTGGCAGGAACAATGGAAGCTGCCTGCAAAGGTGCTAAAAAAGAAGGAGGGCTTACAATAGGTATACTCCCGACTATGGATGAGAACGACGCGAATAAGTATGTTGATATAAAAATACCTGCAGGAATAGGTTATGCAAGAAACATGATTGTGGTGCTTTCATCCCATGCAGTTATTGCAGTTGACGGAAGTACGGGAACCCTTTCAGAAATAGCATATGCACTAACTTTTAATAAACCGGTAATAGGACTAAAAACATGGGAACTCCGCCCCTACCAGAGCAATATACTGCCTCATATAATCAGAGCCCGGACAGCAAAAGAAGCTGTAAATTTTGCTCTAGAGGAAGCTAAAGCATATTTAAAAAATTGTTAAACTAAAAACCCTTATTAAAAACCCTTAATTAAAACTATTTAAACACCTTAATGAAATTTATCTGCAGATTAGAGAGAGAGGATTTTAAGTTTTCCCTCTCCTCAGCACTTACTTCATCCATTATAACCTTAAGCAATGCGTCAAACCCATCTATTGCCAGCTTCGCCTGCTCTTCATCTTTATATTTATCATTTACTCCTACAGGAAGCCCCATTTTTTTATAAGCAAAACTTGATAGAGACATCATCATCTGGGTTATAATATCTTTTGTCGTCAATTTATCAATTTCTTCCTGAAGCTCTTTTATTAAATCTTCTTCGCTTTTAGCGGTATCCTCTGCTTCTTCTCTGATAAATTCATCTTTTACTTCTTTATCTTCTCCGTTTCCGCTGTTTATATCTTTTTCTTTTTCCTTATCTTTTCCTTTATCTTTGGCCATATATAATCACTCTCCTTCTCACCTTTATACTTTTTATTATTATTTATCCTCACCTTTCCTGTTCTGACTTATATTTTATCAGTGAATAGATATCATAACCTTCCAGGATTTCACGCGGATTCAAATACTCAAGTTCTATTAAAAAGCAAAAGCCTACCACTATGCCACCCATTTTTTCAACAAGCTTTGCTTTAGCTTTTGCCGTACCACCAGTTGCCACAAGGTCATCTACGATTAAAATTCTGTCTCCTTTTTTTATTGCATCAATATGCACCTGCAAAATATTTTTTCCATATTCAAGCTCATATGATACTTCGCTGGTCTTACATGGAAGTTTTCCTGGTTTTCTAACCGGTATGAAACCACAACCCAGTTTATAAGCAACTGCTGCTCCAAATATAAAACCTCTCGCCTCTGCGCCCAGCACCGCATCTATCTTTTTCCCATTGCAGTATTCAACCATTTTATCAACAGAATACCTGAATGCTTCACCATCCCTCAGTAGCGTCGTAATATCTCTAAATACTACGCCTTTCTGAG
>JAQVHC010000116.1 GCA_028696435.1 Actinomycetota bacterium
TTCTACTATTGATATAAAGATAAAAAGTGGGGAGAATATACAGATAGAAAATAGAGACGAAAGAGAAGTAAGAGAGATTTCTGGAAAAATAATAATTCCTGAATCTATGCCGGTAAAAAATCCTGCTTTTGATGTTACACCTGCCGGTAATGTAACTGCAATAATTACTGAGAGTGGTATAATATATCCTCCCTATGAAAAAAATATTGCTAAAATATTTAATAATAAGAGTAAAATAGTAGGAAGCGATGAGAGGCTGGCATGAAAAAAAATAAAGCTAATAAAGCTATGATACTGGCTGCAGGTCTGGGAACAAGACTGAGGCCATTAACTGAATTGATATCTAAACCAATGGCTCCAATAGTTAACAGGCCTGTAATGGAGCATATTGTAAGGCTGCTGGCAAAACATAACTTCACTGATATAATCTGTAACCTGCACTGGTATCCTGAGAATATAAAAAATTATTTTGGAGATGGTTCCAGGTGGGGTGTTAGCATTGTCTATTCTTATGAAGAAAAACTTCTTGGAACTGCAGGTGGTGTTAAAAATGTAGAAGATTTTTTTGGAGATAATACGTTTCTAGTTATAAGCGGTGATGCTTTGACTGATATTGATCTGGGGGCAGCTATGGAGTTTCATAAAAATAAAGGTGGCATTGCTACTCTTATTTTAACAGAAGTTGAAGATGTGTCACAATATGGTGTGGTTTTGATAGATGAAGATGGAAAAATAAGAGGATTTCAGGAGAAGCCATTAAGCGGAGAAGTAGAATCTAATCTTGCAAATAGCGGTATATATTTCTTCGAACCGGAAATATTTAGCTACATGCCTCCACGTGGTGTTTTCTGTGATTTTGGTAAGAATATATTTCCGGCTTTATTAAGTAAAAATGTTGTGTTTTATGGCTATCGCCATAATCAGTACTGGAATGATGTTGGTAGCCTTGATGAGTATCAGCAGGGTAATTTTGATGCTCTTGAAGGTAAGGTTGATGTGAGTATTCCAGGTGAAAAGATAAAAGAAGGAGTATGGGTGGGGAAAAACTGCAAGATTGATGAAGGTGTAATTATAGTTCCCCCGGTTTGTATCGGGAATAATTGTACAATAAAAAAGGATGCTAAGCTTTTTGGTCCCATAATTCTTGGAGATAATACAATTGTAGATGAAAGAGCAGTGCTATACAGGGGTATAAAGTGGGGTAGTGGTTATGTAGGCAAAGACACCTCTTTAATTGATGCTATCATAGGATATGATGCAAGAATAAATGACAAAGTTTCAATTCTGGAAAAAGCAGTAATAGGTTCAAAAAGTGTTATAAAGGATGGAATAAAAATTCATCCGAGCGTGAAAATAATGTCCAATAAAGTAATTGATATTGATACAGAAAATACAGAAAAAAGTTAATAAGAACTTAATAGATATTTTAAAAGACATATTTATCCCACCACTATGTGTCGCATGTGGAAAAATTGACGCCGGATTACTCTGCGAAGAATGTATATCAAAAATTAAAGAGATTGAATATTTAGTATGTGATCGCTGCGGCAGACCGCTATTAGAAAATAAAACTAATGATACAAAAAATGCTAAAAAAAGGTGTAATTTTTGCAAAAGTGAGGATTTTAATTTTTATAAACACAGAAGTTTTGCAATATACAGTGGGGAAATAAAAAAAGTAATTAAAAAATATAAATATAATAAGATATATGATTTGAAAGAAATTATCAGTATATTTTTGTTGCATGCATATATAAAATACTATAAAAATGAGAAAATTGATTACCTGGAAACGGTACCGGGTATACATATGAGTATGATATGCGAGTCTTTATCAGGGTTAATTAAAATTCCATTTGCTGGTAATATATTCAGGATAAAAAAAATTGCAAAACAGCAGGGTCTGGATTTTACACAGAGAAGAAATAATATAAAAGGAGCTTTTAAGGTTAAAAATTGTCTTCTGTATTATGGGAAAAACGTTCTGGTGGTTGATGATGTCTGGACTACAGGAAGCACAATGATGGAAATTGCCGGTGTCTTAAAAAAGGCCGGCGCCAATAAAATTTATTTATTGACTCTGACAAGGGGGATACAATAGAGAAATTAAAGTTAAAAGGAACTGTAAAATGGTTCAGCCCCGAAAATGGGTTTGGATTTATAGAAGCTGAGAAAGAGGGGCAGGGTGATATCTTTGTGGAATATTCTTCTATAGAGATGGATGGATTTAAAGTTTTAAGTAAAGGGCAGAAGGTAGAGTTTGAGCCGGGCAAAGATGATAGGGGAAGTGTTGCAAAAAAGGTGAAGATAATTTTACAGTAGGTTAAAAAAACAGGTTAAAACAATTAAAAGACAGGGGAGGTAACGTAGTGGAATTCATTATTAAGAGCAAAAATATGGAACTTGATGATAGGATACGAAATTATGCTGAGAAGAAAATTAAAAATAAAATAGTTAAGATTCTGGATAATGTAATAAAGGTAGAAGTAAAATTTATATATGAGAAAAACCCGAGAATCAGCCTTGATAATAAAGTAGAAGTAACAGTTTTTACGCCGGGTTCAACTATAAGAGCCACTGACTCAGGGTCAGATGTTTATGAAGCAATAGACAAAGTTAACAGTAAGTTAGAAAGGTTGATGAAAAAATATAAAGAAAAACTTGTTAGCAGAGGCAGGAAAGGTGAAGGAAGGAAAGAATTTGCAGAAATCGGAGAAGATATCGGGTCTGTAAAAGATGATAGTAGTAAAATAAGAGATTCGATAGTGAAGGTAAAAACTTTTGATATAAAGCCAATACCACCCGAAGAGGCGATACTGCAGATGGAAATGCTCGGACACGATTTTTTTGTTTTTATTAATTCTGAGAGCGGAAAGACTGCAGTCGTTTACCGGAGGAAGGATAAAAACTATGGTTTGATAGAACCTTCAATATGATTAAATTAATTTAATAAAGAGTGGCTATCAATGATGTGCTAATAAAGGTGACGATATATGTTTGAAAGAATCGGAAATGTCCTCAAGTTTGGTGAAGGTAAAAGATTAAAAAAATATGACGATTTAATAGTTACAATAAATAACCTCGAAAAAGATATAAGTACGCTTACCGATAGTGAGCTTGCGGCTAAAACAATTGAGTTCAGGCAGAGGCATGAAAAAGGAGAAAAACTGGAAGAGCTTATGCCCGAAGCCTTCGCGGTGGTAAGAGAAGCATCAAAAAGGACTCTTAATATGAGGCATTTTGATGTGCAGATTCTGGGAGGAATTGTTCTTTTTGAGGGAAAGATTGCTGAAATGAAAACCGGCGAAGGAAAGACGCTGGTAGCTACACTGCCAGTGTATTTGAACTCTTTTACCGGTAAAGGCACACACCTGGTAACTGTAAATGATTACCTGGCCAGAAGAGATAGCGAGTGGATGGGAGCAATTTATAAGTTTCTGGGACTAAAGGTGGGTCTCCTGCAGCATGGCATGCCTGTGTCTGAAAAAAAACAGCAGTACCGGTCTGATGTAGTCTACGGGACAAATAGTGAATTCGGATTTGATTATCTGAGGGATAATATGGTTATGAATGTAGATGATATGGTCCAGAATGGTCACTGGTATGCTATTATTGATGAAGTTGATAGTATCCTTATAGATGAGGCGAGAACTCCTCTTATAATTTCTGGTGTTGCTTATGGAACTACAGAAATTTATAGAAAATTTGCGCAGATAGTCCCCCGTCTGGAAATTAATGAGGATTTTGAAATAGATGAAAAAACAAGAACAGCAGCAATTA
>JAQVHC010000117.1 GCA_028696435.1 Actinomycetota bacterium
TTGTTCCAGTTGCATTGCCAACAGTAGCGCTGGCGGTATTGTCCATAGACAGTGAACAGCCGCCTAATGTTAACAATAAAGCCAAAACCGCTAAGTACGATAGCATTACCTTAACCGGTTTCATGTCCCCCCAAAAAAAAATTAATCCTAATTCCAAAACAGAGGACTTACAGAGGACCTGATGATCATATCCATCATAACATCAAATGCAGAAGATTAGGCCATCAATGACTATGACATCCAATGGTCCCTCAAACAATAATTTTCTCAATAATTTTAACTATCAATTTACAATATTTCAGTGTAAGCGTCAAGTCCAAGGGCGTCTACCCTGACTAATGGAAATGTGAGAAACTGAGTCTGAAAAGGGGCTGTAAAAGGCTGTGGATTGCGATTCTCGACCGCGCAACGGTGTTCCAAGACGGCAAGAGATCGTGTTAAATTCAAATGCGGCAGAGAGATTGAGGTAGAGCGTTGAAGCTCCACTTCTTTTTTGCCCTCTGCACACAATCGCAAGCACGGGTATGAAACTATTTTTTGGGCAAATGAAACCCTATGAAAAAATGAAACTATTTCAAGTAATCGAAAGCGCGGGTATGGGAAATGGTGTCCGCTCGATGATAATCACAGAAATATACGGTAAGCCGGTGAATCCAAAAACACAAGAAAGTGCCGAAAATGCCTTGTTTGCAGGCTTTTAGGGCATAAAATAAGAACGCTAATGTTGACACTTACTGTATCAGTATTAGTGTTCTTATATGGTGGAGGCGGCGGGAATCGAACCCGCGTCCGGGGATATCGCCACTTAAATATCTACAGGCTTAGTCCATATTTTAAGTCTCGCTTTTTTACTCGTATGGACACGATTAAAAAAGCCAGCCTGCATAAATTTTCCCCCGGTACTACTGCAGACAAATCGCACCGGAGTATCCTGCTAATCGACGCCTGGTGAAAAGCGCAGGAAACTTTTCGCAGACGTAGCAGCTTTAAATTAAGCTGCTAATGCTAATTCTTCGTTAGCGTTTATGTTTAGCTCAGTTATTTACGAGTTCTGATACTCGACCTGCAATTTAAGCTCAACCTATCTCCGTCGAAACCGGATCGCCCCCTCTTTTTTCTGACAGTATTCTGACAGTATTTTCTAGCAGTATTATAGACGACAAAACATTAATCTCAGATTCAATCAAATAGATTTGAGCTTATATATTTTATACCAGAACTAATACTTTTTCAAAGCCCTTTTTATTTCAATTTCGTGTTCTTTTTTCTGTATATCCAGACGTTTATCTCTCTTTATCTTGCTTTTAGCCAGAGCCAGCTCAACTTTTACCTTATTATTTTTAAAATATATCTTAAGTGGAACAAGTGTAAGGCTCTTATCCGTTAACTTCCCTGCTATCCTGGCTATTTCTTTTTTATGCATCAATAATTTTCTTGTTCTGGTAGGATTTATGTCCTGAACCCTGCTGTTACCATAAGGGGATATATGCATATTATATAAAAATAACTGATTGTTTTTTATCCTGCCGTAGCTATCCTTCAAATTCACTTTCCGGTCACGAATAGATTTAACTTCACATCCTTCAAGAGCAATACCGGCTTCATAAGTATCTAAAATAAAAAAATCCCTGAGGGCTTTTTTATTCTGCGCAATTACTATTTTATTCTCTTCAGAATTTTGCTTTTTTTTTAATCTATTCATTCTTATTCATTTCTATCCAGCGCCTGCTTCTTCACTCAGCACTCTTAATAAGGGCTTTAATTTCTTCAATTGCTCTATTCAGTTGAAGGTCTTCTTCATCATCAGGTTTTTGTTCAACTATTATATCAGGGGTTATCCCTGTACCATCAATTGAAATTCCCGAGGGTAAAAAATATTTTGCAGTTGTAAACTTTATCCCAGAGTTATCCGAAAGCTCATATAGTGCCTGTACGACACCTTTACCATAGCTTTTCTCTCCTATTAAGATAGCTCTGTTATTATCCTTTAATGCACCTGCAACAAGTTCTGATGCACTTGCGGAAAACTCATTAATAAGCACTACAAGTGGGATCTCAGTATACTTTCCTTCACTTGCAATATATTCATCAGTCCTTTCTTTATTATTCGACCTGCCCTTAACGCTTACAATTTTACCTTCATTTAAGAATAAATCACTTACCTCAATAGCATCATCCCATGCACCGCCAGGATTATTCCGCAGGTCCAGTATCAAACCCCTGGCTCCACCACTTATTAATTCTTTAATTTCTCTATCAAGCTGATTTACTCCCCCTATCTGAAAGTCATAATACCAGACATAACCTACATCTTCCTCGAAAATATCAGAAATTAAATTAGGAATGTCAAATTTTGCTCTTATCACAGTTATTTTAAATGTTTCAGTAGTAGAAGGCCTGTAAATTTCGATATTTACACTTGTTCCTTCTTTGCCTTTTATCATTGCTACTACTTTTTCCAGGTCCATGCCTGCTATATCTGTACCGTTAACACCGATTATTATATCGCCTTCCTTTATATCAGTTTCTGATGCTGGAGCACCTTCAAGCACCCTTACCACCACAACCCTTCCTTCATCATCAAGTGTAACAACAACACCTATACCGCTGGCAGTTCCGCTATAAGATTCCATAATTCTCTGGTACTCTTCAGCAGTAAAATATTCTGCATAGTTATCATCAAGAACTGAAATCATACCCCTTATGGCAGCCTCAACTAATTCTTTATCACTTTTTACTTTTAGTGAGTTACCAAAAATCAAATTCATAGCCTCAGCAACTGGTTCAATATCCGGCTCATTTATTATGTCTTCTGGTATTCTATCTATATCTTCTAATATACTGCCCGGGGTTCTCCTGCCAGAGCTTCTTTGAATAACACTATCATGGAAAGCATTTAAATATTCTTTTAAGTAATCAAATCTAATACCAGTCCATAATCCTCCGATAAAAACAGATATAGCTACTATTACACATACAATTACATTCAGAGTTTTATTTTTCATTTAAGTATCACCTGTCATCAGGCATTTTAGGTATTAACTTTTAATCAACTAAAATTTAGTTTAAGCATTTAAATTTTTATTGTAAATAGGCAAGCGGGTTCTGGGCAACGCCATTTATCCTGACTTCGAAATGAAGGTGGGGTCCTGTAGACCACCCGGTAGAGCCTACCCCTCCTATAACCTGACCTCTATCTACCATCTGACCCACAGAAACATTAATACTTGAGAGATGTGCATACCAGGTGCCAAATCCTCCACCATGATAAACCATAACAGAATTTCCATATCCTCCAAAATATCCTGCCTGCACAACCTGTCCTCCATCCGCTGCTTTTACAGGCGCTCCATAAGAAGCAATAATATCTATACCTGAATGGAATCTTACTCCCCCAAATATGGGATGAACTCTGTTTCCAAAACCAGATGTCATTCTTCCTGCTAAAGGCCACGAAAATTTTCCTGAAGGCGCACTACCATACTTGTAACTCTCAAGAATTCTCTTAACTTCCGCTTCTTTTTTTGCAAGCTCTTTTTCCATACTTATAAGAGCATTTTTATTAGCCGTTGTCGCTGAGAGCAGATTTTTCTTTTCACCATATAAATCCTCAACTTCACTGGTTTTTTGCTCGGCCTGGGCTACCAGCTTCTCAACCTCGCTCTTATATTCTTTTTGCCTCTCCCTCAAATCTATTATTGATTTTTTT
>JAQVHC010000020.1 GCA_028696435.1 Actinomycetota bacterium
AGGGCGAACCCCTGTAGTTAGAAACAACAAATTAACTAAAAGATAAAGGTTTAAAAAACAACTCTTTGTAATTTAAAGATGTTCAAGACAGATAGCTATATAGCTATCTGTCTACTATAAATTATTATAACAACGGGAAAATTAGTTAGTCAACTAAATTATAAAATTATGTTTAAAAAATGCCTTGACTAACTGAACTTATATCACTATAATAATCGTATAAAAGTAAAACAATAAAACTTCAATAAAAGAATTTTATAATAATAGCAATAATGATTCCCATAAAAAAACCAAAAACTCTAAAACAGACAAACAGAAAGGTGATATTAAATATTCTCCGTTATTCTGGAGAAGTTTCTATTGCTGACCTTTCCAGGAAAGTGAACCTTAGTAAACCTACGCTTATGGCGATTATTGATTATTACCTAAAGAAAGGTCTTGTTGTGAATGTAGGTAAAGGTAACTCCACAGAGGAGGGTGGTAAAAAACCTAATATTTATAAGTTTAATGAAGATGGTGGTTATGCAATTGGTATGATCATATCAGCAAATAAACTGGGAGGCGTGATTACAAATTTAAAAAATAAAATTCTATTTAAAAAAGCAGTACCGTTAGAATCGGATGAAAAATTTGAGAGTGTTCTGGAAAAAATAGTTGACCTGTATAATGACCTTATAATTGGTGCAGAAATTAATAGGAAAAAAATTATTGGTCTGGCGATAGGAGCATATGGTATAACTAATTTCGATAGAGGAGAAGTTATCTTTTCACCTCATTTTCCGTCCTGGGGCAAAAACTTAAATCTCAGGGAAAAAGTAAAGGACAAAATACCTGATGAAATTCCGATTATTATAGATAACCATTCAAGATTTCAGGTTTTTGCTGAAAAGGTTCTTGGCCTTGGAAAAGATAAAGATAATATTGTGGCCATTCAGGCAGGCAAAGGAATGGTAGCTGGAGTAATAATTGAAAATGAAATTAAGAGAGGCAATCATTACTTAATAGGTGAGATCGGGCACATGATAGTAGACCCGGAGGCAAGAGAAATCTGTGCTTGTGGAGGAAAAGGATGCTTTGAAGCAATGGTAACAACTAATAGAATAGTTAGAATGGCAGAGGAGAGATACAGCGATTATCCGGACTCAATTATTTTCAATGGAGATGGTTCTGGGAATATTGATATTTATAGAATATTTGATGCTTTAAATAAAAAAGACAAACTCGCTCTGGAAATTATGAATGATGTAATAAACTGGTTCGGGATCGGGATATCCAATATTATCCTTATGTATGACCCGCAGATTGTGATAATCCAGGGGATTTTTACAAAGGCTGGTGATTATTTTCTTGAAAGTCTGAGAGAAAAAATAAATAAAATCTCTCTTTTTTCAATAAAAAGAAAAACAGAAATAAAATACTCTGAGCTTGGCGATAATGCAGGAGTGCTTGGGGCAGCATCCTTTGTTCTATCAAAATATTTTGAATAATTTTAGGTAAATTTTAAATATTTTATATATTAATTTTCTATATACTAGTTATTTTATCAAACACAAGTTAAAAGGAGGTGAGTAATATAAATAAAAAATGAGATTTGTCCAAGCGCTCTGCTGGAGCTTTATCTTAAACAAATCTCTAGATTATTTTATCAAATAAAAAAATAATTAGAAGGAGATGAGAAAAGTGAAAAAAATATGGATACTTACTTTAGTTGCGATTTTAATGGTTTCAATGCTGTTAATGGGTACTTCATGCAAAGGAGCCGAAGAAGAACCAGCAGCACCAGCAGAAGAACCAGCAGCAGAGGAACCAGCAGCTGAAGAACCAGCACCAGAGGAAAAAGAGCCGGTTACTATAACCTGGTGGCATATACAGACTGAAGAATCTCAGAAGGCTTACTGGCAGGATCTTGCTGATAGGTTTATGGATGCCAATCCACACGTTACCATTGAAATTACAGTTATGGAAAATGAAAACTTCAAAGCCAAGATGACTACTGTTATGCAAACAGGAGAAGTTCCTGACTTATTCCAGAGCTGGGGTGGCGGAACTATGAACGCTCAGGTTGAGGCAGGGTTACTGAAAGATATTACGGCAGAACTTGCCGAAGACGGCTTTGCTGATACAATCTCACCTGGTGCTCTTGGAGTTTATTCCTATAACGGTAAAAACTATGGTGTTCCCAGAGACATGGGAATGGTTGGTATCTTTTACAATACCGAATTATTCGAACAGGCAGGAGTTGAAGCTCCGATAGCAACATGGTCTGATCTTCTCGAAGCTGTTGATAAATTTAATGCAGCAGGTATTACTCCCATTGCAGAAGCTGCAGGCGATAAATGGCCGGCTGCATTTTCCTGGGAATACCTTGTAACCCGTATCGGTGGACAGGCTGCTTTTGATGCTGCTGCCAATACAAGAACAGGCTCATTTACCGACGAGCCTTTTGTACAGGCTGGTTATAAACTCCTGGAACTGGTTGATGCAAAGGCATACCAGGATGGTTTCCTTGCAGCAACATGGGGCGATGCAGCAACTATTATGGGTAATGGTGAAGCAGCTATGAACTGCATGGGACAATGGGGTCCTGGTTCATATAGAGAAAATAGTGCCGATGGTAAAGGAATCGATGACAAATTAGGCTGGTTCCCATTTCCAATGGTTGAAGGTGGAGCTGGCAATCCCAATGATGCACTTGGAGGAGGTAATGGATTTGTAGTTGGTAAAGATGCACCGGATGAGGCTGTAGATTTCCTTAAATTCATGCTAACTGTAGAAGAGCAGGATAAGCAGACAGAGCTGGGGATGGGCGTTCCGGTTGTAAAAGGCGCTACAGTAGAAGATCCTATACTTTTACAGATTATTGAAGGAAGAGATAAGGCTGAATATTTGCAGCTTTATTATGACCAGTATCTCCCTCCTGCTATGGGTTCTGTTGTTAATGATATAGTTCAGGGAATAATGGCTAAAGCTATGACACCTGAAGAAGCATGTCAGATGCTTGAAGACTCAGCTGTTGAAAATCTGGACTGATAAGTAATTAAGCCTTAATTAAAAACAGGGATTGGGTTTAAATACCCAATCCCTAAAAAATTTAAGCAGTATTTTAAATTTTTAATAAAAGATAATATTTATCAGGGGGATGGTTACCATAGAAACACTAAAGAAAAGAAAATCCCGTAGATTTAGTAGTGATAGAATAAAAGTTTTTTTATTCCTTATTCCAGCTGCTGTTCTTTTGCTTGTTTTTCTGGTTATTCCTATATTTCAGTGTCTTTATTACAGCTTATTTAACTGGAATGGAATGGGCCCTGCAGAGGATTTTATAGGAATACTAAATTATAAAAAAATAATTAATGATAGTGTTTTTATAAAAGCGGTATTAAATACTTTTGCCATTGTTGGATTATCACTATTTGTACAGTTACCCCTTGCTTTATTTCTGGCTATTATGATTGGACGTGGTATAAAGGGTCGTGCTTTTTATAGAACAGTTTTTTTCCTGCCCTATGTTCTCTCGGAAACAATAACAGCTGTTATGTGGCGGATTCTTTACAATCCAGACCCGAAAAGAGGTTTTATAAATGCAGTTTTTCAGGCATTCGGATGGAAAATGCAGGACTGGCTGGGTAATATGAACCTTGTTTTATTTTCAATATTTATTGTACTTACGTGGAAATATATTGGATTTCATATGCTTTTGTATATAACAGGTCTGCAAAACATTCCCCGCGATGTTGAGGAAGCAGCTTTAATTGACGGGGTAAACAAACGGCAGATGTTAACATATATAACCCTGCCATTATTAAGTGGAACTATAAGAACATCAGCATATTTATCAGTTCTTGGTTCATTGCAGGTATATGCCATAGTATGGATTATGACCAAAGGCGGCCCGGTTAATGCAAGCGAGGTTCTGTCAACATATATGTACCGCTTTAGTTTTGTCCGGTTTCAGCTTGGCTATGGTGCAGCTGTAGCAATAGTAATGTTAATTATTTCACTTATTTTTTCTATAACATACATGAGCCTTACACGCAGAACAGAACATGTTGCTTAGAAAGGATTGATTTATGTCAGATAATGTTGCAAAAAAAAGTATAAATTTTAAAGAACTAATTCCGGTAATATTAAAATATATTGTTCTTGTGCTCGCTTTACTCTTTATTCTTGTTCCAATAGTAATTATTATATTTGGTGGATTAAAAACACGTGGAGAATTTTATACTATTCCTTATATCCCTCCTATACCACCAAGATGGGATAATATTATAAAAATTTTAAATATGCCAATTTTCTGGTATATGATGCGCAACAGTGTGGTTGTAACACTTACATCCACAGCTGCGGTGGTAATTGTTTCTTCGATGTCAGCTTTTGTGTTTGCTCGTATGGATTTTAAGGGGAAAGGCGTTTTATTTCAATTTTTTACTATCGGTCTAATGTTCCCTGCTACTGTAGCTATTTTACCGATTTTTCTTATAGTAAGGCAGTTAGGTTTACAAAATAACCTGATATCAGTAATACTTGTTCTGACTACATTCCAGATTTCTATGTCAACTGTAATCCTTCGTAATTTTTTTATGGAGATTCCTTCAGAACTTCAGGATGCGGCGCTGATAGACGGGTGCAACAGAACAGGATTTTTCTTGCGGATACTGCTGCCACTGGCAAAGCCATCCCTTGCTGCTGTAGCGTCTCTGGCTGTGGTTAATACATGGAACGATCTGCTGGTAGCTCTTGTTTTAATAGATAAAGAAAAATTATGGACATTACAGCTTGGAGTAATGCAATTCCAGGGCCAGTATGGTCAGGATTTATCACTGGTGTCTGCATTTCTTATATTAGCAGCCATACCTGCTGTAATATTTTATATGTTTGCACAACGTCATATTGTTTCAGGGTTAACAGCAGGTTCAATAAAAGGCTAACAGAAAAGCTAATTTAATTTGCCAGTAAAAAGCTGGCTAATTCAATTTATTCTGGAAATACATTTAGAAATTATAAATATATAAGTAATTTAAATAGGCGGTTAGTTTTAAAATTAGGGTGTTTAGATGATTTTTATCAGGTTTTAAAAGCATTAAAAAGGATGGATATAAACGCAACTCTCAAATAGTGTAAATAGTTATATAAGCTAAATTAATAAAAGTATTCACAACCCCGGGAAAAAATAAAATTTTTAAAGGAAAGATTTATTAAGATGAGTAGAAATATAAATAAAAATAAAATAAATAAAAAGAGAGTTTATCTTGATGCAGATCAACCTGTTAATAAAAGAGTGGAAGATCTTTTGTCCATTATGACCCTTGAGGAAAAAATAGCCCAGCTTGGAAGTGTATGGATATATGAAATACTTGAAAATAAGAAATTTTCCAGTAGAAAAGCAGATACTTTATTGAGAAATGGTATAGGTCAGATAACCAGACTTGGTGGAGCAAGTAATTTTGACCCTGATGAATCTGCTGTAACAGCAAACAAGATACAAAAATATCTTAAGGAAAATACACGCCTTGGTATTCCTGCTATCATTCATGAAGAATCATGCAGTGGCTATATGGCTAAAGGTGCAACCTGCTTTCCACAGATTATAGGAGTTTCAAGTACCTGGGAACCAGAACTTGTTAAAGAAATGGGGAGTGTTATAAAGAAGCAAATGAAGGCAGTAGGTGCGCACCAGGCTCTTGCACCGGTTCTTGATATAGCAAGAGATGCAAGATGGGGAAGAGTAGAAGAAACATTTGGAGAGGATCCATATCTCGTTTCCATTATGGGTGCGTCTTATATAATCGGGCTTCAGGATACAGACTTTAAGAAAGGGGTTATGGCTACTGCCAAGCACTTTGTGGGATATGGTGCTTCTGAAGGCGGAATGAACTGGGCTCCCGCTCATATTCCCTCAAGGGAGCTAAATGAGGTATATCTTTTACCTTTTGAAGTAGCGGTAAAAGAAGCTAGAGTTGCCTCTATTATGCCAGCATATCATGAGCTTGATGGTATTCCATGCCATAGTTCTGAAGAATTATTAATTAATATATTAAGGGAAAGATGGGGATTTGAAGGCATAGTGGTATCTGATTATTTCGGTATTAATATGTTGAATGAATGCCATCTTGTGGCTTCAGATAAGAAGCATGCCGGAAAAATGGCAATCGAGGCAGGTGTAGATATAGAGCTACCGAGTGCAGATTGTTACGGTAAGCCGTTAGAAGAAGCATTGGAAGAAGGTTTAATATCAGAATCACTCATTGATAGGTCTGTAAAAAGAATACTTAAAATGAAATTTTTAGCCGGGCTTTTTGATAATCCATTAGTTGAAGAAAAAAAAGCTTCAAAAGTATTTGATATACCAGAGCAAAGAGAGCTTGCATATAAAATAGCACAGAAGTCAATTGTGTTATTAAAAAATCAAAATATATTACCTTTAAGTAAAAATATTTCATCGATTGCAGTAATTGGCCCAAATGCAGATAACACAAGAAATATTATAGGAGATTATGCGTATCCATGTCATATAGAATCGCTTATGGAGACAAAAGAAGGTGATGATACGCTTAACAAAGCTGTACCCGATGAAGTAGAAATAGCTGATAATTTTGTTCCAATATTAAGTATTTTAGACGGGATAAAAGAAAAAGCAGGTAATAATACAACTGTTTATTATGCAAAAGGCTGTGATGTGATAGGTGATAATAGAGATGGGTTTGCTGAAGCAATAAATATTGCAAAAAAATCTGATATAGCGGTTATAGTCGTCGGAGATAAATCAGGGCTTGTTGATGATTGTACAAGTGGAGAAACAAGAGATAGGGCAGATCTTAATTTACCCGGCGTTCAGGAAGATCTGATAAAAGCTATTAGCAAAACAGGTGTACCGGTAGTAGTTGTACTTGTTAATGGCAGGCCTTTGTCTATAAATTGGGCTGCTGGGAATGTTCCTGCAATAATAGAGGCATGGCTACCGGGTGAAGAAGGTGCCAGAGCAATAGCGGATGTTCTTTTTGGTGATTATAATCCTGGTGGGAAATTACCAATGTCATTTCCACGAGGCGTGGGACAGGTCCCGGTTTATTATAATCATAAACCTTCGGGTGGTCGTTCACACTGGAAAGGTGATTATGTTGAAATGGGTACAAAACCGCTGTTTCCTTTTGGGTTTGGATTAAGTTATACAAATTTTGAATATAGTAATCTAATCATTACACCAGAAACTATATCCCATGAAGGAGAAGTGCAGATAAGTATTGACGTAGAAAATACCGGCTCTTGTAGAGGAGATGAAGTTGTTCAATTGTATATAAATGATATGCAGTCGGAAGTAACAAGACCGGTAAAAGAATTAAAAAACTTTAAGAGGGTAACTCTCGAACCGGCTCAAAAGAAGACAGTTGTATTCACACTGTACACAGGCCAGCTTGGTTTTTATAATAAAGAAATAAAATATGTAATAGAGCCAGGGGATATCAAAGTTATGGTGGGGAGTTCTTCAGAAGACATTAGATTAACAGGGTTGTTAAAAATAACAGGTAGCGTAATAGAGATAGGAAATAATAAGAAATATTTATCTACAGCATTAGTCAGATGATAATTTAATATTTATCTATAAATAAGTAGTTAAGTAATGAAATAAGTATTATAAATATTTATTGACAATTATATTTATAGATTATATATTAACCTTCATAATAATATATAATATTGTATGTTATATATTTATTTAAAGAACGTAAAGAAAATTAATTTAAAAAGAGGGTAGGAGTTTTATTATATAAAAATATAAAATATCATAAAAATTTTTAAATATATCCTTTGTTTTATTTTATTAATTTCAGGTTATGAAAGTAAAATTATTTATAATTTAAAAAAGTTATTATTTTATAAAAAAGTAAAGAAGTAATCTTAATAGAAAAATTATTAAGTAATAAAAGGAGACTAAAAGTGAAAAGCATGTCCTATTATGTAATTGGAGTGGATATGGGAGCAACAAATATAGTCTGTGTACTTTCAAGCAAAGATGGCGAAATAATAACAAGGGATACAAGTAAAACCCTGGGTAGTGAAGGAAAAGAAAAAACAATTTCTCAAATAATTAATTCTGCAAAGAATGTCCTTAAAGAAGGCGAAAAGCTTGGAGTATCTGCAAAGTCAATACTCGGAATGGGTATCGGTGGCCCCGGACCGATAAATAGTGACGATGGTATTATATATATTGCACCAAATATTCCTGGCTGGATTAATACTTCCCTGGCGGAAGAACTTGGAAACGAGCTTGAACTACCAGTTTTTCTTGAAAATGATGCAAACGCAGCAGCTCTGGGGGAATGGTGGCTTGGAGCTGGCAAAGGTGTAAATAATCTGGTTTTGCTCACTCTGGGAACCGGCATAGGTGGAGGGATAATTATTAATGGCGAGATTTTATACGGGGCAGGGCATGTAGCGGGAGAGATAGGACATATGGTAATAAAAGAAGGCGGGCTTTTGTGTAGCTGTGGTAATCATGGATGTCTTGAAGCTTATACTTCGGCAAAATCAGTAGTAAATAGGACACTGGCCGAAATAAAAGAGGGACGGAAGACATTGCTTACGGATATAGTAGATAATAGAATGGAAAAAATTACATGCAAGCTGGTTTTTGATACAGCAAAAAAAGGAGATGGTCTCTGTAAAAAAATTGTTGAAGATACTGCAAAATATTTAGGAACAGGCATTATTAATATAGTTAATATAATAAACCCCCAGATGGTTATTCTGGGCGGTGGAATGGCAAAAGCAGGGGATTTCTTTTTTGATCCTATAAAAGAATATGTAAAGGAACATGCTTTTAATGAATCTACGAAAGGAGTAAAAATCGTTCCTGCTGCACTTGGTTCAAATGCAGGTGCCATAGGAGCTGTAGCTTTCGTGCTTAAGAAAAAAGGCCTTTTAAATAAAGCTGATTGTTTTGACAGCAATATAATAGAGTTGTCAGAGACATAAATTAACTTTTAGAGGTATAAAAAACAGAAGAATTAATAAAATATTTCTGATTGAAAAGTATACTTCATGATGGAATTTTTATTAATTATTTGAATAGATGTTCTTCATTTTTTTCAATTCATAATATCTGAAGTTCTTTTTAAATTTATTAGTGGTAAAAAGAGCTGCTTGTGTTATTAAATCTCTTTACATATAAAGAGATTTCTAAGAGTGATTCTATGGGGTTTTCTCTCTGTGCTATGACTTGAATCAATTATAAAGTTAATTTTTAAAAATTATCACAATCAGAGTCTTTTAGTTACTATAACTTATAAAAAATAAAATTATAAAAACACATTAAAGAAATCTTTTTGCTAATTAAATAAAAAATATTTAATTTTTTTAAATTTTTTAAAAAAATTTAAAAATTTACTATATTATTAATAATAATTCTAGTATAATCGTTAATTATTAAAAATTTTAACAAAAGCTGCTAAATTTTATAGTTATCTATATTTATTTAATAAAATTTTAAGGATGAGGAAAAGATGGAAGAATATTTAGAAGTAATAAAGGAAAGGTGCAGCGATAAGAATTATAATAAACTAATTCAGATAAAAAATGACTATCTTTACAGGTTTATTGCAGAGTTTATAGAGATTTTAAACCCTGCTTCAATATTTATATGTAATGATTCTAAAGAAGATTTTGATTATATAAGAGATAAAGCAATAAGGGATGGCGAAGAAATTAAAGTTGCTATACCAGGCCATACTGTGCATTTTGATGGTTACTATGACCAGGGCAGAGATAAAAAGAATACAAGATTAATGGTACCTGAAGGAGTTTATCTCGGGTCTAACATTAATACTATAGATAAGGAAAAAGGGCTCGAAGAAATTCTAAGTATTATGAAAAATATAATGAAAGACAAAGAGTTACATATTCTGTTTTTTTCTCTTGGACCGAATAATTCCAGATTCACAATTCCAGCTGTTCAGCTAACAGATTCAAGCTATGTATCTCATTCTGAGATATTGCTTTACAGGCCCGGGTATGAAGAGTTTAAAAGGCTGGGTAATTATAAGAACTTTTTTAAATTTGTACACTCAGCTGGAGAGCTCAAAGATGGAATAAGTGTGAATGTAGATAAAAGAAGGATATATATGGATACAGAGGATGATATTGTTTATTCTGTGAATACCCAGTACGGGGGTAATACAATAGGACATAAGAAACTCGCAATGCGTCTTGGAATAAACAGGGCTTCAAAGGAAGATTGGTTGACAGAGCACATGTTTATCTCAGGAATCCATGGCCCTGGAGGAAGGGTAACATATTTTACTGGTGCTTTTCCTTCCATGTGTGGAAAGACTTCTACTGCAATGCTTGAAGGAGAAACTATTGTGGGTGATGATATTGCCTATCTAAGAAATATTAATAACAGTGTGCATGCTGTTAATGTAGAAATAGGTATTTTTGGGATAATAGAAGATATAAATCCACATGACGATCCTTATATATGGGAGGTATTAAACAGCCCGGATGAAATTATATTTTCAAATGTTCTTATAACAGAAGATAAAGATGTTTACTGGACGGGTAAATCCGGAAAAGTGCCGGAAAAAGGGATAAACTATTCAGGTGAGTGGTATCCAGGTAAAAAAGGTCCGGATGGAAAAGAAATACCACCTTCCCATAAAAATGCCAGATTTACTGTAAATCTTAAAAATTTTAAAAATCTTGATAAGAATTATGATAATCCTGAAGGAGTTGAAATAAAAGGTATAATATATGGTGGAAGGGATTCGGATACAATGGTTCCGGTCCTGGAAGCATATGATTGGGTTCACGGGATTATAAGTATTGGAGCATCTTTAGAGTCTGAAACAACTGCGGCAACTCTTGATAAAATAGGTGTCAGGGAACTTAATCCAATGTCAAATCTGGATTTTCTTTCAGTTTCTGTCGGGAAATATATAGATATCAATCTTAAATTTGGAAAGTCGCTTGATAATCCTCCCAGAATATTTGGTGTTAATTATTTCTTAAAGGATAGAAACGGTAACTATCTTAATGAAAGAATTGATAAGAAGGTATGGCTGAAATGGATGGAATTAAGGGTTCATAATGAAGTTGAAGGAATAGATATTGGAATAGGTTTTATTCCAGTATATGAGGATTTAAAAGCGCTTTTTAAAGAGTTTATAGGAAAAGATTATACCCGTGAGGATTATATAAAGCAATTTACGTTAAGAATACCCGAGAATATTTCAAAAATAAATAGAATCATAAAAAAATACAGAGGCCTTAACTCTGACGTTCCTGATTTATTATACGATGTTCTCAAGGAACAAAAAAGGAGACTGGAAGATTTAAAAAGAATAAGAGGTGAATATATTTCCCCATTTTCTTTTTAATTTTTTTGTTTACTGTGTTAAGTTGCCCGGTTATCTGGAAATGATTAATATTGCAAACCATTATTATCAAATTTATACATAACAAGGCCACTGCAGGGTTTGGGATAAAAGTAAGTAGATTTTTCAGGCATCAATTTATTTGCCATGCAAATTTTTTCAATTTCTTTAACTGTGGGGGCAGCTAAGAGTATTCCAACATCAGATTTTTGACTATCTACACTTTCTATCAATTCGTCCTCAGAATGTGTATAGCTGATTTTTTTAATTTCAAAACTGTCTGAAATTTTTTCTATGAAAAATTTGTGAAGCAAATTTATATCCATATTTAAGTAATCGCTATCCAGTTGTTTTGCACCGGTAGCAGTATTAAGAAAGTTGCTTTTTAAAGTAATAAAATACATCTTTTCTGCTCCAAAATAGACAAAAAAGCTTTTTAATCCTCTGGATTTTGACTTTGATAATTTTTCATTAAGATGTCTGGTAGATTTTAGGGGATATTTTTTAATTTGAAAAAAATCATTTATTGTTTCAATTATTTTATCGGAGCCCGGATAGTTTTTAAATTTGAGCATTCTGTGAGTTGGTAGAACGACAAGGTCATCCTGACTACTTTCAACAAATAATGTAAGAATAAAATCTTCTGGATTCAATTTATTCTTATCACTTTTATTTCTTAACCTATCAAGTTCGTTTTTATAAGCAAGGGAGGTTTCATACCTGTGATGGCCGTCTGCTAATATGATTTTTTTATCTTTCATGATTCTAATAATTTCATTTATATCGTTACTGTCTTTAATTTTCCATAGTTTAAAACCGAGATTCGGGTCATACCCGGCTTTTATGTCAATTTCAGGTTTTTTCTGTGTATTACTCTTTAAAATCTTTTTTATTTTACTTTGACTATCATTATAAAGAGTATAGATAAAATCAAAATTCATTCTGCATGCTGAGAGTAATTTTAGCCTGTCTTTTTTTACCGTTGAAGATGTTTTTTCATGGGGTAAAATATTTGATTCAGAATAGGGTTCTATTTTTGTAAGCCCAATAAAACCTGAAATTTTCTTTATTTTACCATTCATAAAAAAGCTTTCTTCAATAATGAAGAAACAACTATCACAATCTGGTATTAATATGTCTTCTTCTATCCAATCATCTAAAATTTCTTTTGCTCTGCTATATTTATGATCGCCTCTGCCTTCTGGTAATATTAGATTTATAATATTATAAGGGTGTGAGCTATAGAGTTCTTTTTTTAGAGCCGGAGAAATTATATCATATGGAGGAGATATGACTTTAGAAATGTTTCCTACCTTATCCTGATTATAAAGCAGCCCCCTGAAAGGTGTAATGTCAACCATAATTAAGTAAAGCTCCCTCTAAATGTGTAAATAATAACCAATTTTATATCAGAATTTTATGCAAATAATATAAGGTCGAGTTGAGATTATAGCAATATCGACTTTTATTTACAAATAAAATCTTGTGTTACCATGCATTATCTTTTTATCTTATTTTACATTATTTTTTACCTGTTAACTATAACTGTTGACTTTTGAATATAATAATATAGTAGGATCCCCAGCCAGGGTCTTAAAATAGTTAACTTAGCAGGCTATGTTAACTATTAAAAATGCTTTTTGAATAACAATTTGAATAAATACTAAATTGACATTGAAAAAAAATAAGATAATATAGTAAAGATTTATTTAAATTTTACTTTGCTATCTTTAATGTAGTACATTGTATATAAAAATAGATATACATATAAATGTATGAATATTAATAGATGCTCTAAAAGTAAGAGACGATATGATAATTAGTGATGTATTAAAGTGAAGATAGAAGTCATTGAAAATGTATTAAAATACAATAAAAATCATGCAGATAAAAACAGAAAATTATTTAAGGAAAATAATGTTCTGGTTTTGAATATGCTTTCATCTCCTGGCGCCGGTAAAACTTCTTTAATCATAGAAACTATAAAGAGATTAAAAGAGAAAAAGAGAATAGGTGTAATAGAAGGAGATATATCTTCTACGTATGATGCTGAAAAAATCAAAAAATTTACTCCAGATGTAGTACAAATAAATACAGGTGGAACATGCCATTTAAATGCTTCTATGATAGCAGAAGCAGTAAAAAAATTAAAATTAAAAAATCTTGATATTATTATAATTGAGAATGTAGGCAATCTGATATGCCCGGTAGGGTATGATCTCGGAGAGGATTACAAGATACTTTTGTCGTCGGTAAACGAGGGAGATGATAAACCGGTAAAATATCCACCCGCATTTATTAAGAGTAATCTTATTTTGCTCAATAAAATGGATTTAATGGGATTAAGTGATTTTGACGAAAGCTTTTTTGAAAAAAAAGTAAGCGAGCTTAATCCTGAATCTAAAATAATTAAGATTTCCTGTAAAACCGGAACAGGGCTGGATATATGGATAGACTGGGTTACTGCTGCTACCGGGTCTCCCGGGTCTAAAAGTATACAATAGTCAAATAGATAAGCAGTAAGCAATTAAAAATTCTTATATTTTGATAAAACTTGCATTTTATCTATTGCATTGAAGAGTTCTTTTATATTGCTTTATATTACTTTTACATTCCAGTGTTGATGTTTTTGTGTTGACATTGACACTGCTAGATGATATTTTAATCTGGATGTTACAAACCTATTACAAGTAGTGTAAAATAAAGCAAATTTTGGTTATAAATTAACAGGAAGGTGAGATTATGCTGTATAAAGTTATGGGCAGGGATGTCTTTAAAGATTTTGTAAAATCCCTGATTTCTGACTATGAGTTTATTGGACCGAAAAAGAAAGACAAAGCAGTGCATGACTTTGTTCCCATCAAAGATATATCAGAACTTGATATCAATTATAAAAGAACAACTATTCCTCCCGCAAAAAAAATATTGTTCCCTCCAGATGAAAAGTTAGTAACATATGAAGTTAATGAAAAAATCAAAGTCAGACCCTTAATAGAGAGCAGTGAAAAAGTTCTATTCGGTATTAATGCATGGGATATAAATGGTATGAATTTTCTGGACAGGTTTTTTGTTACAGACTTTATCGATGAAAATTATCTTGAAAGAAGAAAGAAGCTTATAGTAATAGGAATGGATAGTGAACCGACCGAAACGAATTTTTCACCCAGCATGGATAGTGAGTATGCAAAGGATGGATTTGACCTTTATCTAACAGAATTAAAGGACAGATATTTTATAAGAATTAATACTGCCAGAGGGGATGAAATCTTAAAAAAATATGCAGTAACAGAGGATGCGCTGGTTAAGGATTTTAAAGATTACAATAATTATATGGACAATTACCGCAAAAAATTCAAATTGAATGTCAATATAAAAGATTTTTATGACAATTTTGAGTTAATATACGATGATGACGAATTCTGGAAAAGAGTAGCAAAAAATTGTTACAGCTGTGGTTCATGTAACCTTGCCTGTCCGACATGCTTTTGTTTCAATGTAAAAGATGATATCGAGCTTAATCTAAAAGATGGAAATAAAACCAGGGAGTGGGACTCATGTATGTTACCTGAATACGGGCTGGTAGCTGGAGGCCTTAATTTCAGGCCTGATAAAGAAAATAGATTGAAGCAAAGGTATAGATGTAAGCTTAAAACTTTTTTTGACAAATTTGGCAGATATGCATGTGTTGGGTGTGGAAGATGTATTGAAGTATGTCTGGCTAAAATTAATATTGCGGATGACATTAATTCTATCAAGAAAGAGGTGAGCGTATAATGGCATTTGATATAAAATATAAGGATAAAAGTAATAAAAGTAGCATATATGTTCCCGAAATTGCACGAATCAATAAAATCCAGCAGATAAGCCCGACCGAAAAAATATTTGATATTGTTTTTGAAGATGATAAAAATCAAAATAATTTTAATTTTGAACCGGGTCAATTTGTTGAATTAACTGTTTTTGGACTCGGGGAAGCTCCTTTCTCTATCTGTTCAAATCCGGAAAACAAAGATTTTTTTCAACTCTGTATAAGGGATGTAGGAAATGTCTCTGGAGCTCTCCACAGAATGAAAGAAGGTTCAAAAATCGGAATAAGGGGACCTTATGGCAATGGTTATTTTCCTTACGAAAAGATGGAGAATCAAAATATTCTTCTGATTGCAGGCGGACTGGGGCTTGCACCGTTAATGTCGCTTATAAAGTATATTTTGCATCATAGAGAAGATTATAAGGAAGTTATGATAATATATGGCGCAGTTAACCCTGAAAATATTTTATTTAAAGATGATATCCAGTATTTTTCCAGTCGTAATGATATTTCGATATGTGTAACTGTAGATAATCCCGATGCCGGGTGGACGGGTGAAGTTGGAGTCTGCACAAAATTAATACCACGGGTAGATTTTCCCGTAGAAAACACCTGTGCTGTTGTATGTGGCCCCCCTGTGATGTATAAATTTGTAATAATAGAGCTGGAAAAGAAAAATTATTATCCTGAAAAAGTGTTCCTCTCGCTTGAGAGAAGAATGGAATGTGGTGTTGGTAAGTGTAATCACTGCCACATAGGTGATAAGCTGGTTTGTGTCGATGGTCCTGTATTCAGTTTATGGGAAATAAAGAATTTAAAGGAGGCTATATAAATGAGTAAGCCGAAAGTAGGTATTTTTGG
>JAQVHC010000021.1:0-10743 GCA_028696435.1 Actinomycetota bacterium
GCGGGTATTTGCTCATATCAATAACATCATCTAAAAATCTTACAGCTATATGGACTATCCTTCTTAGTTTATCGAAATCTACCGTTTTTTTGCCTTCTTCCTCTTTTACCATATTTGCCAGGTTTATTGACCCGAGGTTACATGCTTCATAAGGAAGCAGAGGCTGCTCGCCGCAGTTTCTGACCACAATTCCATTCGCAATATATGAATTACTAACAGGTTCATTAAAGTCAAAAACTTCCTTCTTCCCTGCATATTCTATGCTTGCAACTTTATCTATAAACTTATTGTAGTAATTTTTACCAGAAAGCTTTTCAAATTTAAAAGAATTTAGTAATTCATTTTTCCTTTCAATAAGAAATCCT
The DNA here is from genome assembly GCA_028696435.1 of Actinomycetota bacterium. Taxonomy (GTDB): domain Bacteria; phylum Actinomycetota; class Humimicrobiia; order Humimicrobiales; family Humimicrobiaceae; genus JAQVEM01. Next base: position 366 of record JAQVHC010000021.1, read on the forward strand.
ATTTCATCCTGAAATTTCCTCTTTGATATTCCTCCTGAAATGAACAATTCATAGTAATTATCATTCCTGGCTTTATAGCTTTTGCTTTCTCCTTCCTTATTAACATAAGAAAAGTTTTTGGAAAAAGAATATTCCCTGGTCAAAATATTTGATTTAATTCCCAGGCCCAGCAGCAGGACTTGAACACCTTTTAATAGTTTCTGTGAGGATGAGCTAATCTTTATGATTCCGTCTGTGTCGTCAATATTACCATCAGAGCTAAAAATCCCTCTTAGAAAACCAGTTACAGCTTCTTTTGGTGCAGCAAATAAACTTTCCGGAACTTCCTTCTCTCTTGAAGTACATGTTTTTACACCTAATTCCTTAAAAAATTCAATAAATCCTTTTGAATGATAGGAAAGATGAGTAACTCCATTTTCTCTTAATATCTCTTTTACATCATAGTTATACCAATCTTTTATAATCTTTTTAAAATAAGAAGAAACTTCTTTATCTTTACTCCCGAAAGTAAAGCCAACCCTATCATCTCTAAGCCAGCCATCTCCAATTAGCCAGCCTATAACTTCTCCAAGTTCACAAGACCAGTATTCAGGTAATTTAAGAGTTTTTCTATTGGTGAATCTGTTTAACTTCATAACTTTTCCATTATTAAATATCTTCTTATCTAATGGGAATTTACCAATTGGCTGAATTAAAACTTCATCTCCTTCTGAAAGTTCATTGAGTTTTTTATATCCTTTAGTGGTGAGTATTTTATGCTCCGGAGTAACTTCAATTTCATAGCCTGAATAGGTAATCAATCTATAGATATCTTTAACACCCCTGTTCCAGGAATTTATATTACTGCTTTCAAATATAGAGAGGTTACTTTCTTTAAATTCCTTTGCAACTTTATATTCAAGAGCTCTCTTATCAAAAAGTATTTTTATATTCTCGCCAGCTTCAATTCTGCTGTGTAAGTGGCTTGCTTCTATAAAACCACTGTCAGTTGAAATCAGGGTATCTCCTGAAACGCATGGATTGGTGCTTTCTATCTGACCGAGATGTGGAGTTGGATTATCTTTATTTAGCCTATCCAGGAATATAATACCCGGATCACCATTTTTCCAGGCATGCTCTACGATTTTATTAAATACCTCTCTTGCCCTGTACTTATCCACCACCTCTTTTGTTCGTGGATTTATGATTTCATACTCTTCATCATTTTCAACAGCTTTCATAAATTTTTCGGTCACCCCGACCGAAATATTAAAATTATTAAGTTTGTCATTATTTTCTTTCGAAGATATAAACTCAAGAATATCAGGGTGGTCAACCCGGAGTATTCCCATATTTGCCCCTCTTCTTGTTCCACCCTGTTTTATCGTATCAGTTGCTGCATTAAATACAGTCATAAAAGATATTGGTCCGCTTGAAACTCCTTTGGTTGAAAGAACAACATCATTTTTTGGCCTTATATTTGAAAATGAATAGCCTACGCCACCACCTGACTTTTGAATCAGTGCAGTTTCCTTCAATGCCTCAAAAATATCATTCATAGAGTCACCCACCGGTAAAACAAAACAGGCGGCCAGCTGCTGGAGTTCTTTGCCAGCATTCATAAGGGTTGGAGAGTTTGGAAGAAAATCAAGGTCTGTCATAATGTCAAAGAATTGTTTCTCTATCTCTTTTACTTCCTCATCTGTTTTACCATATTTTTTTTCTGCTGATGCAATATTTTTCGCAACTCTTACAAACATATCTCTAGGACTTTCAAGAAGAACACCTTCCTCATCCCTCTTTAAATATCTTCTTTCAAGAACTTTTATTGCATTTTCAGACAAATTAATTTTTTTATTGAGGTAATAATCATCAATATTTTTTTCACTCTTTTTGTCTTTAATTTTTTTTACATTTTCCATTTTCATAGATTAATTACCTCCAATATCTCTAATTTTTTCCATAAATAACTTCAGTAATCAATAACAAGAATACGATCACCAAAACACCAGATAATTAATAATCTAAAATAATCCAATCACAGGCGTAACATTATAACTGAGAGAACTCCACCACTTAAAATGAGCGTTGAAATTACTTTTTATTCTGTGAGTATATATCATATAATTTTTCAGAAATCCGGGATTAATTCATTATATTGTGTACAATCATATGATAATATACTATATATTGTATGTCAATAATAATTTTTATTCTTTGTTTTTCTCCCGGTCTTCTCAGTTACTTTCCCGGGAGGGAAGAAAAAAACACATTATAATTATATAAATATAATTAAAATACATACGCTGTTTATCAGATTATTTATAATCCTAACCTACAGATGATTTGCAGTCAATCAATAATTTTAATAGCCAATAAGTAAACTTTAATAGAGTGCTTCCTTTTTTAAAGTTTTTCAAGTTATTAATACAATAACAGAATTATTTCTGTTATAATAGCTTACCTGTATAGATTAAATTTTTAAAAATCTTTACTTCACATTATATTTTATTAAATTTATTGATATAAGGATGCAGTATGAGTTCTGTTATTAAAAAGAGAAGAAGAAAAATGAGAAAGAAAAAGCATAAAAAGATGCTTAAAAAGACAAGATGGCAGAGAAGAAATAAATGATAAACACACAACACGATTAAACATACAATGAATTTTTATTGATGTATGATTTATTCACATATTCCAGTTTAATTTTAAAAAGCATTCCTTATTAGAGGTCAGCCAGCTGGTAACTCTTTAAATTTTCATATCCGTTTTCTTTATAATGGGAATTAATTTATTTTCCAGGATTTCTTCGTCATCGCCTATTTTTTCTTTAAGTAAAAACCAGTTCTCAGCATGCTCAACATATCCTCCAGCAGGTACTTTCCCCAGGCTCCCAAGTGTCTCCATCTCAAGTATTTCCGGGTTTATGTAAATTTCTGTATTAACCCCAAAATCAGGGTACATAACACCTGGTTTGTAACTGTATCTTTTTATAAAAAGATAATCATCAAGACTATATGCAATCCACCCCTGTGTATTTAAAGCTCCAATCTTCTGGGGGCTTCCTGCATCAGGATCCTGCTTTATCTGTATAAATTTATTTCCCCATGTGAAACGGTGATCACTCATTCTTGTGTATGGCCAGAGAACAAGAGGGCGTACCGGAAGAAGGTTTCCTTCTGCAGGTTTATAAGGCTCCTGTGGTACTATTGCCCTCCCACCTTTTGCCATTACGGTAAGCGCCCAGGGCGCCATCTCAATATCCCAGAGATTTCTATTAATCAATCTGTGAAGTACTCTGATATTATTATCCGGACCTGGCGTTATTTCTATTTCTTTTTGAATTCCTGTTGTTTCTTCCACATCCTGGATAAGTTTTAAAGTTTTACCATCCCAGCAGTAACTAACACTTTTATTATCCGGATAATATGTACGCGGCATAGCTTCGGGGGAATGCCAGAATCTGTGACCTCCATACATTAACCACTCATCTCCGCCGACCTTTCCAAGATGCTGTTCCACCTCGCCAAAAACATTTTTCTCCCCTTTAAAAGCAAGCCGGATAATCCTGGGGCCTACATCGGTGGTCACTATACATTCTACTTCACCATCTGTAAGACGGATACAATTTTCCCATCCTCCATAATTAAATTTTTTTTCAATTTTCATAATATCCCCTGACCTCCTACAATTTTTTGATTAACCCATATTAAATTTTATTGCCTTCTATTTATTTTTCTACTTATTTTTATAGATAAATTTTATATAAATTATGGCAATGGCTACGTTTTATTCTTTAAAGCTCTACATAATTTCATATAAAAACAACATAATAAAATTATTATAATGTTTATTAATCAAAATGCTAACAAAATGTACAAAAATAGAAACATATAAAACATAGGCGGTGTTTGAGCAGTATTTTTATTAAGTCTGTTTGCGAATAACCTGCGCTGAATTTAAGTAAAGCTCTTTCTTGTATAGAAGATAATTTTAATTTATTGATTGAAATGACAAAAAAATAATGTATAATTTTATCAGATTAAACCAGAGAAAAAATTATAATAAAATACAAAGTACACTATATAAAAAGTATGCACCGTTTTTCATATTATCAATGCTTCATATTGTTGTCCACTTTCTGATCTGGCTTAAAAACATAATTTTTAATTAAAATTATTAAATATTCTTTAGAGTTATAAGTTTTATATGTGAGTTCTTACTTAATATGTCTTCATCACAAATAATAAGCGTAATCGGCCTCAAAAAAAATTATGGAGATGTTAAAGCCGTAAGAGGCATAGACTTTCATGTAAATAAAGGCGAGCTATTTGCTTTCCTCGGCCCAAATGGCGCTGGCAAAACTACTACAATTGATATCTTATGCACACTTCTCAGACCTGATAGCGGAGAAGTAAAAGTTAATGGCTACATTCTCGGCAGGCAGGATGATGAAATCCGGAAAGATATTGGAGTTGTATTCCAGGATAGCCTGCTTGATAATCTCTTAACAGTAAGAGAAAACCTTTTTATAAGGGGAAGCTTTTACAGAATGCCCGGGAAAACCCTCTCAGAATCAGTTGACAGAGCTGTAAGTGCTGCCGGTGTTAAAGGTTTTTTAAATCGCCCTTACGGAAAACTCTCAGGTGGCCAGCGACGCAGAGCTGATATGGCGAGAGCTCTTATCAATACACCTGAGATTCTTTTTCTTGATGAGCCAACCACCGGTCTTGACCCCCAGACCCGTAGAAGCATCTGGGACACGATCCGCAACCTGCAGAAAGAAACAGGAATGACAGTGTTTCTTACAACTCACTATATGGAAGAGGCAGCAAAAGCTGATTATGTTGCAATAATTGACAATGGAAAGATTTCTGCCAGTGGAACCCCGTCTGAACTCCGCGCAAAATATAGTACAGATACTCTGCGGCTTATTCCAAAAGACAGTAAAGACCTTAAAAACTTTTTATTGAAACAAAATATAGAATTTGTTAACTCGGGAGGAGCTTTTATCATAAATATTCCGGGAACACTGGATGCACTTCCTTTACTAAAAAAGATGGAGAATATGATAACGGGTTTTGAAGTGATAAGTGGTAGTATGGACGATGCCTTTGTGAATATTACCGGTTTTGATATAAGAGAGGGTGGAGCTTAACTTATGGTGATTGTTAATTTAATCAAAAGAAATTTAAAACTTTTTTTCCGTGATAAGGCATCTGTATTTTTCTCACTGCTTGCAGTATTTATAATAATTGGGCTCTATGTATTTTTCCTCGGAAGAATGATGACCGAAGGTTTTGAAAATCTACTTGGAGACAATGCCCGTTTCATTGTTGACAGCTGGGTCATGGCAGGAATTCTGTCTGTTACATCAATAACCACAACAATGGGTGCGCTTGGAATAATGGTTGATGACAGGTCAAAAAAAATTTTAAATGACTTTTATTCTGCTCCATTAAAGCGCTCCCACCTCACCTGTGGATACTTACTAAGTTGTTTTATAATTGGCATTATTATGACCATCATAGCACTGGTTATTGCAGAGATTTATATAATTTCCGGTGGTGGTGAGCTCCTCGGTTTAATGTCATTACTGAAACTGCTCGGGGTAATGTTTATATCTGTTTTTGCTGGCTCTTCAATGGTTTTCTTTATTGTAACATTTTTTAAGAGTAGTAATGCTTTTGCCGCTGCAAGCACCGTTATAGGAACTCTTATCGGTTTTCTTACTGGAATTTATATCCCGATAGGACAATTGCCCTCCGGAGTACAGACCGCAATAAAAATATTCCCCATAAGTCATTCCGCTGCACTGTTCCGGCAGATTATGATGGAAGCGCCAATGTCAGAAGCTCTTGCAGGTGCACCGGTTGAGGTTATTACTGATTTTAAAAAAACAATGGGAGTAATTTTCTTTGCAGGTGATAAAGAAATTACTCCTCTTATAAATATACTTGTCCTCGTTGCAACAGGTGTTATTTTCCTTATACTGTCTATTGTAAATATATCCATTAAGAAAAGATAACAGTCTAATTCTTACACCCTTGCAACAGGCTTACTCGACTCAGGTTTACTATCACTGTAATTATATCGACTTATATTAGGAGTCCTTTAAACCTTTAAAAAATAATCTTTTTGCTCTTCTGGCTTCCAGGCTTATTCCTGGATTCACCCATGGATTTATCGAAAAACTTCTTTTGTGTCTATGACTATATGGGGCCCTGCAACAGATAGCAAGACTGCAGCTGGTTTATCGAGAGGCTTCTTTTATTAACGCTCTCAGGATATGAATCATTCCACCGGTATCCAGCCTGCAATATTTTATCAGTGAATTTCTTATCCTTTCTATTTCCTCTTCAGACGGTCCACTTTCTGAAGAATTACCTGGATCAGGCTTACTACAGGACCCGGGATAGGGACTGATTAAGTCATTGTAATAACCACAGGTATAAAGAAAATATACGCTTGCAGCCATACCATCGGCTATTTCCATTCCATTATAACTCAATCCGGTAACAGCTGGCAGAACACTTTTAACAGAAGCACTCCCCTTTTGTAAGTGATGATAATAATAAAAATTACCAAATGGCTTATAGAGATCAACTATCCTCGGGATTATTGAATCTACCCAGCTCTTATATTCAGGGAAAGCTTCAGCAAGCTCCCTTAAAACACCCTTTTCAAACTGTTCATAATAAACAATTATACTTCCTGCATCTCCAATATGCTTCCTTAAGCTTTCCAGCAGTTTTTTTCTCGGGTCGCCTGAATCTGCTGCTAAAAAATCATAATGTTCCGGCTGCCCATCAATGGACCTGAGAAGGTGTATTGAATACTGGAATGGTATTCTCTGATAGGGTTTTACCCCATCATATAGTGGGATAGCCGTAGAAAAGGTTTCGAAGTCAAAAAAATACAGTGGATATTTTAGATTTTCAATAAATTTTGATATTTCTTTCTTATTTATCATGGGTTCTTTTGTTTTTACGCACCTGTACTGTATCTGCTGTTTATAGTTTAAATCATACTGGTCCGGGATATCTTCTATTGAAAGGATTCCTTCCCTGTAAAGCTCAATTGCTCTATCTTTATTTCCATAAAGATTAAAAACATTGTTTTCTGGTAAAAACCCCCAGCACTTATCTTTAAGCGGGCATTCATAGGGCTCGCTGCATTGCCTGCCAATTGAAATTTCGGGTGGGCTTTCTTTACCGGCGATATCCAGCATCTCTCTAACTCTCTCTTCTATTCCCACCTGTGCTTCTTCTGCTTCTGCTGTAACATCAACCCTTCTGAATAATTTTTCGGGTTCAATGCTTCCCTTTCTTGTGTAATTACTATCAATGCAGGCAATGTAACACCTTTTTATCTTAATGCCGGCACTTTCAAAACAAAACTTCTGGAATGCGATATCATGGATATTTTCTTCCTTCACCCGGGTTGAACTTTTTACTTCAATAATATCCCAGCTGGCCTCTTCTGCCGGAACCAGGATATCTGCCCTGCAATAAACATTACCACTCCTGCATCCTGCTTCAAAAACCGGTTTTCTCTCCTTTAAAATTTCCAGGGTGCTTTCAAGCTGTTCTGTATGTTCATTAAATTTCCCTACAATTCTGGCGTCTATTCCTTCCGGATACAGCTTTTTTGCATATTCGCCCACCTGTATTCCCTGATTAAAAATAAACCGGCCCACAAAAGACGGCTGTGGGATTTCTTCTTTTGCATTGATTTGATACCAGAGATATCTGAGGCATTGAAGCCCATAAAGATATTTTGATTTTGATATAATTATCTCATTATCCATTTATTATCAGTTAATATAACCTCTAACTCATTATTTGAAATCATTGTAAATTTTTCCAAAGTTTATTCCTTCAATAATTTTTGATTTATACTTATTTTTCAACTTATTTTTAGCATAAACCAGGTCTTCATTTCTTATGCCATTTTTTAGAGCAAGATAGGCTTCAATAAATGCAGCAAGGTCATCGGCGCCCTTTATCAACACCCCGTTTCGCCAGTTGGTATCAGAAAATTCATTTTCCGTAAACATTCTTATGTCACTCTGCCAGCTCTTTGGAATCAGCTTATATATCTTTCTCTCCATTTCCTCAACCTCGTAATCCTTTATAAGTTCATCAAGACCTTTAACAGATTTTTTAACCGGATTTATTATGTCCCTTGTTAAAACTTCGGGTAGGTCGTGGAAGAGGCCGGTAAAATAATTGTTTATGCAATTCTCCTCCGGAAGTTTCGCTTCATAAGAAAATAAAAACGAGAATATTGCCACTATTAGCATATGACCGAGTACGGAAGTTTTTGGTATACGGTAAAGATGGCTCCACCTCTGCTGGAAACGAAGAAAGCCACACATATCAGCAAAATTCAGTAAATTTTTACTTCCCAGGAATATTTTCATGCATTTTAAATCGCTATACTCTTTTTGCTCGCGGGAAATGCTGTCAGAGATTTCTTTTACAATATCCTTTCTGGGGTTTGCTGTTTTGATAATATCATATTCCCATTTTGAAACATAAAAATGGGCTGCGCTTACTATTCTTCTTTCAAGGGTCTCTTCTTCCTCAAGAAGATATGCTTCAAACCGTGAATTAAAATCTCCTCCTATCTGTTCGGTCAGCGGGCTTATCCTTGTAAAGACCCACCTGTTAAGTTCCTCATAACGCTCTTTATCTTTTTTTATTCTATCTACGAGAGGGGGCTTTAAATCGGTCAGGGTGATTCTTTTAAAAATATCAAAAAGTCCTATTTCTATTAATTCAAGCCAGTCAATTTTACTTGCTGTGGCATCTTCTTCACACTTGCCCAGAATATAGGCAACAACCATTTTATGCGCCTGTTTGTCAAGCTCGGTAAACTCTATTGTGCGGATCTGGTCATTCCATCTCTGCATACCTGCGGCTTCGTAGACTTTTAATAAAAGCGGTTTTCTTATCATATAATTTTCCCGATTTTTATTCCCGAATCTTTCCTATTTTGTTCTCTTAGTCTTTATCCAGTATTATTTTTATATTATTCTTATCCGGTCTTATTTTTAATATTCTCTGAATAAAACCTGACAGCCTGACCTGCTACAGAATTCGCTAAAATAATAACCACTTAGTCAGTCCAACCAATTTAATCCAATTATAAATCAGTGTATATCATAGAAATCAATTCTTCAAATATAAAATTATGTCCCCCGGTATACTCTGCAGCGCCCGCTCAATAAATATACCGGACTTATAGATTATAAATATTATTAATTTTAATTTTTTCTTTTTTTATAAAATATGCTTATCTGGTTTATCTATTCAGCGGGTAAAATTACTTTATAATTATATTTCGCTGGAATATAATTATCTCATTAAAATTAATCATTAAATTAAATCAAGAATGATAAAATACCGCACAATTAAAACTTTTAATTCAAGGATTGAAGCTGAAATTGCAAAAAGCTACCTTGAAAATGAGGGCATAGAAAGCAAAATCTCTTCCGATGATGCCGGCCAGAGTATCCCATCTCTTCAGACTACAAAAGGAGTAAAGCTTCTAACTTCAATAAGAAACTTTAAAAAAGCCTGTGAGCTTCTTGATAAAAAATAACCTTTTTGATCCCTCTTTATTCTTTTTAATATTTCCAGTTAAATCTGTTTACCATATTATTGTAATATTCAAATAGTTCATTCAGGGAGCTAATGAACAAAGTGCTTTCATTCATGCTGCATTCATAATTGTTCTCTTTCATACATTTTATCTGCGCTTCTTTATGTGAATTAACTCTCCTTGATATCTCTATAAGATTATCTCTATCCGCAGCATAGCTTTCCGGATAACTAATTTTTTCCAGCTCTCCGGACAGCTCGATTAATCTCGACAGGAGCGCTTCCTCTATTGATATTTCATTGGGGTCATTGTATATCCAGCTCTCGGCATGAAGAGTATTAATATGATTAAGCGACAAATTATACTCCAATAATATGTTACCAACATTATCCAGAAATTCACTTTCGGAAACTACCGCCAGACTTCCCGGATTTATTCCGCTAACAGTGTATACTACTTCTTCTGTCACATCGGGTTCAATATTTCCTTTCCAGGAATAATAAAATCCGGAAGGGTAACACTCCATATCTTCAACAGACAGACTCCTGTAAAATACCCCTGACCCTTTATAGGTCTCCATATTTAGATAATAATTATAATCCATAAATCCGTTTTCAGCTGTCACTTCGATCGGGACCCATCCACAGGAAGGGAGTTTTATCTCCACCCATGCGTGTGCATATGGTAGTCTGCCTCCCCCCTCGGTTAATATGCTGAATACTGGGATACCCTGAACAAATCTGGCAGGTATCCCTGCTGCTCTGCATAAAGCTGTATATAAAACTGAATA
>JAQVHC010000021.1:10843-15867 GCA_028696435.1 Actinomycetota bacterium
CCAACCGTTGCTTCATGATACTTTGAAACTATAAAATGGCTCCCGGATTCAGCAATATAAATTTCTCTTTTAGCTGTTACAGTATCTTTTCCATCACTTGCTATAAGACTTACCACATATTTCCCAGGCTCATCAAAAATATGAGAAATTTCATCTCCGGTTGATTTATATACACCATCTATATACCACGTAAAACTCAGAGCGTCACCATCAGCATCTATTGAATCGCGCGCAGAAAAATAAACCGGAGTGCCTGCAGTAAATAATTCCCCATTCTTGATTGCACACTGCTGGTATACCTTTATGTTAACTACAGGTAAAATATTCTTAGTTCCCGGCTCTCCATTTTCTGGAGCTTCGCTACCCTGATACTTAAGATCTTTAACACTATTATCCCTATCAACATGCAGGTCTGCTCCATTTACGTCTTTTGCTTCATCTTTAAGACTCTGCCCACACCCGGGAGTGGATAAAAATAAAAAAAAGAATAAAAGTAATATACTCAAAAAAATTGCACAGTTATTATTTTTGCGGCTTTTTTGTGCACAGCTCTTTTGTGCGCGGCTTTTTTGCATTTCTTTTGCTTTTTGCTGTTATAATCTTACAAATCTGATAAATCTAAATAAACATTAAGAAATTTTTTATTTTCTGTCAAATTCAAATAAAACTGACCGGCATATATACCGGTCAGTTTTAACACTTTTTAATTAAAATTATATTTGTTCAATTAGCTTACCTAGCCCACAAATTTTTTTGCCATAGCCTCTGCAATAAATGCCAGAGCAAATAGTATGCTAACTATTATCATCAGAGGATGCAATTCTTTAAATTTCCCTCTGAATAATTTTATTAAGGTATAGCTTATAAAACCAAATCCGATTCCGTATGAAATGCTGTAAGTAAACGGCATAATAATTATAGTCAAAAATGCCGGTATCCCTACTTCGTAATCCTTAAAATCAATCTTGCTCATAACACTCATCATCAAGAACCCTACTATGATTAACGCAGGAGATGTAACAGGATATTTCGTGACTCCTTCGGCTACCTGGATTCCTCCTCCGATAACAGCAATCAGAGGGGCAAAAAATATAGAAATAAGGAAAAGAAAACCTGTCACAGTTGGCATAATGCCTGTTCTCCCACCGTCTGATACTCCTGAAGCACTTTCTATATAAGTAGTTATTGAGCTTGCACCAAACAGACCTCCGACTACTGCTGCAAGGGAATCTATTAGGAGAACTTTTTTCAAATTAGGAAGGTTGCCTTCTTCATCAAGCAATCCTGCTTCTCCTCCCACACCTATAACTGTACCCATAGTGTCAAAAAAGTCAGTCATAAACAGAGCAAAAATCATAACAATAGCAGCAATGTTTACCATACCATTACTCCATACAGCGCCAACCAGATCTGCTTTAAAAAAGGTAGAAAAACTTTCCTTCGTTGGAATACTTATAAACTCTGTAGGAATTGGTATTACTCTGAATATCATCCCGACAATAGCAGTGCCAATTATCCCGAGCAAAATCCCACCCCTTATTCTAAATGCAACAAGAATTGAGGTGAGTATCAGGCCAAAAGCTGCAAGCTGAGTATAATTAGCTGTAAAATCACCAAGTGTTACAGCTGTGGAGGGACTTAACCCGACAAAGCCTGCTTCCTGCGCACCAATAAATGCAATAAAGAGCCCGATTCCAACACCTATTGCATATTTTAAATCCATTGGTATCGCCCTCATTATCATGCTGCGCAAACCAGTTAGCACCATTATCGTTACCAGTATACCCTCAATGACGATAATACCCATTGCCTGCTGCCAGGTAAATCCCAGACCAAAAATGATAGTAAATACAACTACTGCATTAATTCCCATTCCCGAAGCGAGCGCAAAAGGAGTATTTGTTATAACTCCCATTAATATACTCATAAGCCCTGCACCCAGACATGTAGCAATAACCGCTCCTTCCATTGGAATTCCTGTCTCACCACCTGCATGGAGTATTGCAGGATTGACAAATATGATGTAGGCCATGGTCATAAAAGTCGTGATTCCTGCTATAACCTCCGTCTTGAGCGTGGTATTTCTCTCCTTGAGCTTGAAATAATCCAACATACACCTCCCTTTATTTGCTTTTTAACAAAATTATTAAATTATTGATTTCATTTTATTGTTATCTCAAAATAAAATTTTCAATAAAAGTTTTACAATTTATCAAATAAAAGATAAAATTTATAAAGTATGAATACCACAGAAAACTTTTTTATAAATATATACAGCTGGCTGGAAAACATTCTTTCAATAGCTTTTGGAAATATAGGGTATGAGCCGATAAGAAACCTTCTGATTAATCCATGGTTCTGGATTATAATAATAGTTTTAATTATTGTTTGTTTTATTTTCAGGAGAAGATAGCTTAAGTTCATCCGCACTCTTTTCTCCCTCATCCAGGAGTTTTTTAGTTATTAAAACAAAAAAACTGATAATAAAAATCACAGTTATAATTATGCCCGCAAAAAATCCCGGGTTATTCCTTATCTTTTCAGCAGTTTGATAAAGCCTTGAATTACTTTTCTTAAAAAAATCCAAAAATTTTTCGTCAAGCAAACTCTCATCTTTATTATCTATATTAGATATCCTGTTTATTATTTTTTCTTCTATATTACCAGATGGCGGTTTAATGACTGCATCTCTGGCAATTTTTAAATACTTATTAACATTATTCATAACCAGTAATAACCACCTGTAATAAAATTTTTTAAGAGTTCCTTATAATCTACACTTAATATTATATATAATACAGATTTAATTTACTCAATTTTGTTTCATTCTGCTTATGGCTCTATAGCCGTATTCTGATTACGCTTACCGCATAATTCTAATTCTCGTAGTTTTCTTCATTCTTTTAGTTTATCTTTTATCATCTTTCTTGCCCGATGTATGTTGGTCTTTACAGTACCTATAGGTTTATCTATTAACTCAGCTATTTCCCTATAACTATAATCCTGAAGGTCCCTTAAAATTAATGGAATTCTATAATTCTCATCAAGATTTACTATGATTTTTAAGACTTCTTTTACTGTTTCTTGATTAAAATAGCTCTTCTCAAGGCTCATGCCAGACTCTGTAAAATCTATCTCATATTCTTCAGTCATTTTTTCCAGACTTATCTTCTTGTCAAGTGTTTTTGAACGGAGCCTTAGTTTATCTATGCAGGTATTCACTGTAAGTTTTCTTATCCATGTTTTAAAACTTGAAAGCCCCCTGAATCCTTTTATTGACAGGTATACTTTTACAAATACTTCCTGGCTTACATCCTCTGCTTCCTGAGCATCTCTTAATATAAAAAAGGCCGTGGTATAGACATACTTTGAAAATTGCCTTACTAACTCCTCAAAAGCAGCCTTGTCTCCACTCTTCGATTTTGCAATCAGGACCTTTTCATCTATCTCTCTGGGTTTTTTTCCATAATTTTTTTTCTCCAAAATTGTCCTCTTTTTTAAAGCTGCTTATTTTATCTCTATTTTATATTCTCTGTAAGTGGGCTCTCTACAAGTTCCAGTTTAACATCGATATATTGTCCATCCCTGTATATCTTCACATTTACTGAATCCCCCACATTCAATCTCAGTATCTGGGCAATTAACTCTAAAGGGTTCTGCACTTTAACGCCATTAAACTCAGTAATTACGTCACCCTTCTTTATTCCCGCCTTATCTGCAGGGTAACCCTTAAGAACATCGGTTATATATACACCCTGTATTCCTGTTTTGTTATCCCCCATTTCAATGCCCAGATAAGGAATTCTTGCTTTCCCATACTTTATGATCTGTCCGGCAATATTTACGACTGTATCGGCAGGAATTGCAAATCCAATTCCCGCACTTGTTCCGGAGGGAGAGACTATTAAGGTATTAATACCAATCACCCTGCCCTTTGAGCTTACCAGTGGTCCTCCACTATTACCGCTATTTATAGCAGCATCTGTCTGTATCAGATTAACCAGTGGCAGTGTTTCCTGTGAAACCTGAATATCCCTGCCCTTTGCACTTATTACTCCCATAGTTATCGTCTGTTGCAGGCCAAAGGGGCTGCCAACCGCGATGACAACATCTCCAACCCTGACATTATCTATAGAACCAAAACTGGCAGCTTTTAGATTATCTGCTTCTATCTTTATAACAGCAACATCTGTATTCTCATCTGCTCCAATTAACGTTGCCGGGTATTCACTGCCATCGTATAAAGTCACTGACAGCTTATTCGCACCGGCAGCTACATGACTGTTGGTAATAATGTAGCCATCCTCTGAATAGATCACACCTGAGCCTATTCCTTCCTGTTCATAAACCTGCCCAAAAATATCCTGTACCCGAAATGTCACACTTATATTTACGACTGATGGTGTTATCTTCTCAACAATTTTGCTTATCTCATTATTAAAATCACCGAGAAGTAACCCACTACTACTCTTATTTTCATCTTCGTCATCCAGCACTTTACCTTCTTCAGATATTACGTTTCCGGCACCTTTCTCTTCGCTACCTGGCTCCTCCTCTTCCAGATTGCCCGGCTCTGGCTGTTTCTCTTCAGTAATGTCTCCCTTAACTAGCTCAGACGGAGTGACTTTATTTACTGCAGATAAAATTCCTACCGTAGCCGCTCCACCAATAACAAGAAACACTATAGCTACAATTACTATTACAACACCCCTTAAAAAATAAGATTTAAAACCATTGTCTTCATTCATTTATATTCTCTTCTCCTATCTTAATTCTATCTCCATTGATTTTACATTTTCTTTAACTTTTAAAGTTAAAATATTTGTCCTGTTTATTCTATTATTCAGTTTCTTCTATTCCGTTCCTTCTTCTACCGGCTCTTCTGCTCCTCCTTCTTCCACCGTTTCCTCAGTTCCTCCCACATCTTCGGCTCCAGCTTTCTCAACCTCTTCTCCAATAACATCACCTGATCTTAGCCTGAGAGCATCTTCCTGTATTTTTAACGCAGCGTCTTCAGGAAGCAT
>JAQVHC010000118.1:0-1254 GCA_028696435.1 Actinomycetota bacterium
TGAGGAAATGGTCCAGTAACTTATACCCCTCTTTAAAGTAAAGACCCGTCTCTCTGGCGGTAATTTCATTAAATCTTTTTCTTCTCAGTTCTCCGAGTTTATCCAGATTATTACCCGTAAGATTATTACCTGTAACTTTGATACTATCTTTCATGCTGTCTTTTGTACTGTCATAAATCATAAATGGAACAGGCTCTGAGGTATGGGTCCTTACTGATATTGGTGTATAGTGGTCAGGAAGTATCATCATCCTGTAATCTAAATGCTGTCTGTCCAGAGCTTCTTTTATTGGTCCTACAACTTCCCTGTCAATTATCTCTAAGGCCCTTACCTTACACGCCAGATTTCCCTGATGACTGCATTCATCAGTTGCTTCAATATGGAGATATACAAAATCCTTACCACCTGTAAGCTCTTTTACCGCAGCGCTGGCCTTGCCTTTAAAATTTGTGTTTATAGTGCCGGTAGCACCTTTGACTGTAATCGGTGTAAGCCCTGCTAAAATGCCTATGCCCTTTATAAGGTCAACAGCCGATATTATTGAACCTTTTAATTTATATTTCTCATAAAAACTATCCAGAGCAGGCTTTCTTCCTTCGCCCCATATCCATATTGAATTTGCTGGATTTAAGCCCTTTTTTACCCGTTCTCTATTTATCGGATGCTCCCTTAAAATAACGGTGCTCCTTTCCATCATATCAAGCAGGACATCGCTTCCGGGCCCTTCTGGTAGGAAATTATGAATTTTCTTGCCCGGTATATCATGCGGAGGAGTAAGAATATTTTTGTCCGGACCTCCGCTCCATACAATTACATGTCTGTAGCTCACACCTGGATAAAATTTTATTTTGTCAGTCTGGAGCCTGCTGCCGAGATATTCAATCAGCACCTTTGACTCTTCTGTCGGGATTTCTCCAGCACTGTAATCTAACATAATTCTGTCAGAATATTTATCTTCTTCAGATAATGTAACAAGGTTGCATCTGAAAGTAACATCATCTTCTGTAAGGTTAATGCCAATGCTTACCGCCTCAAATGGAGAGCGCCCTGTATAATATTTAACAGGGTCATATCCCAGCACAGATAAATTGGCTGTATCGCTTCCCGGAGCCATTCCATCAGGGATAGTTTTTACAATACCCATTTCACTTTTCGCAGCAAGAGTGTCAAGGGCTGGAGTAAATGCATACTCGAGAGGAGTTTTATCCCCCAGCTCTCCTATCCTGTAGTCTGCTGCACCATCTATAAGTATTA
>JAQVHC010000118.1:1354-3629 GCA_028696435.1 Actinomycetota bacterium
TATCGCCGGTTTCTTTTAAGTATTTCTGGTAAACATTATATCCAACCGCAGTATGTGTATCTATAAGGTAATTAAAATTTGAGAACACATATTTTATGGTTTCCGCAGTCTCTTTATCTGTAGCAAACTCTCCATAAAAATCTTCCATTCTCGACCTCATCCTATCGGTTATTTTAAACAATCCCTTCTTATTGAGGTCGTTCATCAGTTCATTTATTAAACTGGAATTGCTTCCGGATATTTCATACAGCAGTCGCTCAAGATTGCTTGAAACCAGAATATCCATAGCAGGAGAACTCGTTAAAATCAGTTTTCTTCTCCTATCATATGTTCCGGTTCTTATAAAATCATAGAGCACGTTATTCTCATTAGAGGCACAGATAAGAGTTCTTACGGGAAGCCCCATTCTTTTTGAATAATACGCAGCCAGAATATTTCCGAAATTTCCGGTAGGGACTACTATATTTACAGGCTCATCCGGTTTAATCTTTCCCGTTCTTATAAGAGTAAAATAAGAATAAAAATAATAGACTATCTGGGGAATCAATCTTCCAATATTAATTGAGTTTGCAGAAGAGAATAAAAATCCCTTCCTGCTTAAAGCATTATTAAAATCCCTGTCAGAAAAAATTTCTTTTACACCTCTTTGAGTATCATCAAAATTTCCCTTAACAGCAACTACATAAGTATTATTTCCTTCCTGGGTTGTCATATCCATCTCCTGCACCTTGCTCACCCCGCCTTTCGGAAAAAATACTATTATCCTGGTCCCTTCTACATTTTTAAATCCTTCCAGCGCTGCTTTTCCCGTATCACCTGAAGTAGCAGTAAGTATGACTATCTCTTTATTTATACCGGTTTTGGCTACAGCCGATTTTAGAAGATGGGGAAGTAAAGAAAGGGCTATATCCTTAAAGGCAAGAGTTGGACCGTGAAAGAGCTCAAGGAAAAAAACGCCGCCCTTTTCCACCAGAGGTGTTATAGCAGGGTCATCAAATTTTTTATCATAAGCATTTCTGATACAGTTTTTAAGCTCATCATCGGTAAAATCAGTAAAAAATTTACCTGTTATATATAATGCAATATCCCTGTAATCAAGCTCACTAAACTTTTTAAAATCCCGGTCAATCTGTGGCATTTTTTCAGGAACATAAAGTCCCCCATCAGGGGCAATTCCTCTTACGATTGCGGTGGAAGATTTTATTTTTTCATTAGCGCCTCTTGTGCTTCTGTAATACATTGCCGAATTTTTCTCCTGTTTTTCTTCTGTTTATAAATGCCTGTAAAATAAATTCATATTAATTTATATGCTTTTCTGGATAGATATCTGGTATTCTTTTTATGATTTTTATGATTTTAATCTATGCTTTTAATCTAAATCTTCGACCCTGATTATGCTTAAAATTTTACTGACAGCATCAAGTTTTGATATTTCTTTAATAGACTTATACAGATTTTTATTTATTACTTCATGTGTGATAAATATAAGCCTTGCGCTTCTTTCCTGAACCGCCTGTTTTTGAACCATTGAACTTATACTTACCATATTGCTTCCAAATACATCTGCTATTTTTGCCAGAACGCCAGGCCTATCAACAACATCCATTAGAATGTAGAATTTACTTATTGTATCATCTATGGATTTAAACTTTTTACTTTCAAAACAACTGCATCCATAGATTATTCCTTTCTTTTCACGATCAAAGTTACGCGCTATCTTTATTATATCTCCAACAATCGAACTTGCTGTAGGCCTGTCTCCTGCCCCTCTTCCATAGCTCATTATTTCACCTGCATAATCACAATAAACATACACAGCATTAAATGTATCTTCAATTGAAGCAAGAATGTGGTCTACAGGTATGAGGGCAGGATGAACCCGGACACTTATCTGTCCATCCTCTTCAACACCTATCGCAAGAAGCTTTATCCTGTAACCCATATCAAGGGCATTTTTTATGTCATCCGGCAAAATACCGGTTATCCCTTCTCTATAGACATCATCTAACCTGACTCTGGAATTAAAAGCTATGGAAGCAAGGATTGCCAGCTTACATGCTGCGTCATAACCCTCAATATCCGATGACGGATTGGCCTTTTCTGCATATCCGAGTTCCTGGGCTTTTTTTAGAGCATCGTCAAATGATAGATTATCTTTTTCCATGCGTGTAAGTATATAATTTGTGGTTCCATTAACAATACCGGCAATTTTACTTATATTATTAGAAGCAAGAGAGGATTTAAGCGGTTCTATTATTGGTATGCCTCCTCCTAC
>JAQVHC010000119.1 GCA_028696435.1 Actinomycetota bacterium
GAGAGCGGACCCACTGTTGCAGGATCTTTTTTAAAAAGAGGTTTAATTGACAAATTTATTTTTTTTATTGCTCCAAAAATTATAGGCGGGGACAGCAGTTATGATATGTTCCCGGGTATGGGTATTAATAATATAAAAGATTGCATAGATTTAAGATTTGATAATATAAAAAGATCAGGCACTGATATAGTTATCACTGCCTACCCATTAAAAAATAAAAACAATTAAAAGGTTTAAAAATGTTTACGGGTATAATAAAAGAAACAGGTAGAATAAATAAAATCAAAGACAAAACATTCGACAGAGAAATAGGAGTTAGATGCAATAAAATCTTAAAGGATCTCTGTATTGGAGATTCTATAGCTGTAAGCGGCGTTTGCCTTACTGTTACAAATAAAGACAGTCAGAGTTTTTCCTGTGATGTTTCTTTTAATACATTAAACAATACATCACTCAAGCATCTCAAGATTGGTAATGTAGTTAATCTGGAGAACTCGCTGACTGTTTCTGATAAACTCGGCGGACATTTTGTATCCGGTCATGTTGACTGCACAGCAAAAATTTTAAACATCTCTAAGACCGGCAGGTCTTATATAGTAGATGTAGAACTCCCGCCGGATATTTGCGATTATATTGTTCCAAATGGTTCTGTAGCAATTGAAGGTATAAGCCTTACCATAACCGGAGTTCAAAAAAATAGCTTTCGTGTTGTTATCATACCCTATACCTTTGAAAATACAAATCTTTCAGAAAAACGAGTAGGTGATATCGTAAATATTGAAATAGATATACTCGCCCGTTATGTAATAAATTTCCTGAAATCAGATAGAATTTCTAATACTTCTACTTCTGATATAAGCTCTCGTGATTTAAAAGATAAAATACTAAAGGAGAAACTAAGAGAAAATGGATTCATCGCAGAATAAAAGTAAATATTTTTATCCTGTAGAGAATATTATTGAGGATATAAAGAATGGAGAAATAATAATTATTGTTGATGATAGATCTCCTGATAATGAAGGTGTATTCTTTCAGGCCGCTGAAAAAGTGACTTCTGCCTCGCTTAATTTTTTCATAACTCATGGAGGAGGACTGATTTTTCTTCCCTGTGAACAGGAAAGGTTACGTCAATTAAAGATACCCGTTACTACCCGGGAAACAATATCTCCTTCCAGTAGTTCCGGGGTTGCGGTTATTTCTATAAATGCAAAATCAGTAACAGGAAGCGGCGTATCCGCCAGTGACAGGGTGAAAACAATAAAAACTTTCATAAACCCGGATACTGTGCCAGAAGACCTGACTTTACCCGGATATATATTTCCTGTTTGTGCCAACAGTGGAGGTGTTCTTATAAGAGCCGGTAGTGTAGAGGCAGCAATAGACCTTACAAAAATAGCCGGGTTATATCCAGCTGGAATCTTATGCAAGGTTATAAGAGAAGATGGTGAAGCAGCACATCTTCCTGATCTAATAGAAATTTCAAAAAAATCTGGTCTGAAAATAATAACGATAGAAGAACTGATAAGATTCAGGAAAAGAAAGGAAAAATTAATTGAAAAAGTTGCCGAAGTAAATCTTCCTACAAAATGGGGCGAATTTAAAGCTATTACTTACCGTTCAATTATTAAACCAGAGTTTCATATTGCTTTTATTAAGGGAGATGTGAGAGGGAAAAAGGATGTACTGGTAAGGGTACATTCACAGTGTCTTACTGGAGATACATTTGGTTCTACAAGGTGTGACTGCGGAGAGCAACTGGATAAGGCATTTAAAAAGATAAATAAAAAAGGTTCCGGAGTATTACTTTATATGTCCCAGGAAGGAAGAGGAATAGGATTCTGCAATAAAATGAAAGCATATGAGCTTCAGGAAAAAGGCCTGGATACTGTTGAAGCAAATTTATACCTCGGATTTGAGGCCGACCTGAGAGATTATGGTATAGGGGCCCAGATACTCTCCGACCTTGGCCTGACCACTATACATCTTATGACTAATAATCCAAAAAAAATAGTGGGACTTGAAGGCTATGGTCTTAAGATAACAAAGAGAATTCCGCTGACAGTTCCACCCAATAAAGATAACGTAAAATATTTAAATACAAAAAAAACCAAACTAAATCACATGCTATAATAAAAAATAGAAAGGAAAAACCATGAGTAAATACGAAGGAAAGCTTAATGCAGAAGAATTAAAATTTGGAATAGTTTTAAGCAGGTATAATGATTTCATAACATCTAAATTACTTGATGGTGCGCTGGATTGTCTTAAAAGACACGGCTGCAAAGATGATAACGTAGACATTGCCAGGGTACCCGGTGCATTTGAAATTCCGCCTGCAGCAAAGATTATGGCTGAATCAAAAAAATATGATGCCATAATATGCCTCGGTGCTGTTATAAAGGGTGAATCTTCACATAATCATTATATTGCTTCCGAAACAATTAAGGGTGTTGCTAAAATCAGTCTTGATACAAATATCCCGATTGCCTTTGGCGTTATAACACCAGACAGCCTGGAACAGGCTATTGAAAGGGCTGGAACAAGAAGAGGGAATAAGGGCTGGGAAGCAGCGCTGAGCGCAATTGAAATGGCAAATTTATTTAGAGAAATAAAATCATAAATAAAACAAATAAGAGGCTGATTTTTATTTACACAAATTTTTTTATGTTGTATACTTCCAGCACAGATAAATTATATATTTAATTTAAAAATTAATAGCAGATTATTTTATAGCAAATAATTTTTATTTTTAAATGCCAATAAGTGCCAGAGAAAGTTTAAATAAATTAGAGAAAGAAGTTAGTAGCTGTAAAAAGTGTCTGGATCTGGTAGAAGCCGGGTATCAGCCTGTGCCCGGCAAAGGTGCATCCAATGCAAATATAATGCTGGTCAGTGAATCCCCGCTTATGGGTAAATCATGGGACAAAAATATTCCCCTGGAAAACAAGCAGAATGAACTAATGATAAAGGTATTTGAGAAGACAGGACTATCACTTACCAGAGATACCTACATTACCAGCCTTACTAAGTGCTCTCCGGGGAAAATGTTGGAAAAAAGTGGAGATTCTTCCACAAAAAAAATAAAACCACAAAAAAACCATGTGGACAACTGCATTTTATATTTAACCAGAGAAATTTCAATAATTACACCACATATTATTGTTTCGATGGGGCTTAATGTTTCTAACATTATTCTGGAGAAATTTTTTTCAGTAGAAAAGAAATACAGGAGCATTGAAAAAATACATATGAAGATATTTGAAAATCCATCTTTTAAACTGGTCCCTTTTTTCGATCCTTTTGATGTTATTCTAAAAAATACTCCAGATGAAGAAACTTTCTTAAAGGATTTTGAGTCTCTATCAAAATTCTTAAAAATTGTTTGATTGCATAAACTTTTTTACTTCTAATCTTCAACCAGATATACCTTTATCTTTCTTCTGCCGTATCTATAACAGTCCTCCATGGTTTCAAAGCAGAGGTCAATTCTATTGTTCTTTATCCAACCACCAGTATCAGCGGCGAGAGCTTCTCCATAACCGGGTATATAAAGCCTGGTACCCAGAGGTATAACTCTGGGGTCAACAGCAACTATACCTTTTCTTGCTCTTAACCCTATTGCCGTAATT
>JAQVHC010000120.1 GCA_028696435.1 Actinomycetota bacterium
AATAATAATATCAATATTAATCCCATGATAAGACTGATTATTAATGCCATAAATATGTATGCCATAAATATGTTAATTTAATAAGGCAAAGCAAAATAACAATTATTTTTTAATTCACCTTAATTTGTTATAATAGCCTTTACATTTTATTAGTTTTGGTAAGTATCAGTTATACAGGATTAAAAAAATCTCTTATGGAAAGATTTATAATAAATGGCGGTAAAAAGCTGTCCGGAAAAGTTAGAATTAGCGGTGCAAAAAATTCCGCGTTGAAACTTATAGCTGCCTCAATTCTTGCTAACACTAAAACAACTTTACGCAATGTACCTGGAATTGAAGATGTAAATATTATGCTTGAAATGCTTGAAACCCTTGGTGCAAAAGTAAATGTGGATGCCGCCAGTAAAGTAATTGAAATTGAGCCGGAAAATATTAATAGTTATGAAGCACCTTATGAACTGGTAAGAAAAATGAGGGCATCAATACTGGTGGCCGGACCGCTGCTGAGTAAATTTGGTAAGGTGAAGGTAGCAATACCAGGCGGCTGCAATATAGGTTCCAGACAGATTGACCTTCATCTTAAAGGATTTAAGGATTTAGGAGCAGAATATCTTGTTGAGCATGGATATATTAACTGCCAGATTGATAAAAGTAGAAATGGTAACCGCCTGCATGGAAATGTAATAAATCTCGACTTTCCTTCCAGAGGAGCTACTGAAAATATAATGATGGCTGCCTGTCTTGCATCAGGGCAGACAGTTATAAATAATGCTGCAAGGGAACCTGAAATAAGTGACCTTGCGCTTTT
This sequence comes from Actinomycetota bacterium, assembly GCA_028696435.1. Lineage (GTDB taxonomy): Bacteria > Actinomycetota > Humimicrobiia > Humimicrobiales > Humimicrobiaceae > JAQVEM01. The sequence goes on from JAQVHC010000120.1 coordinate 809, forward strand.
TTTAAATTCAATGGGAGCAAAAATTCAGGGTGCGGGAACTGATTATATTACAATAGATGGAGTAGAAAGCCTGAGTGGAACTGATTACGAAGTTATGCCCGATAGCATTGAAGCCGGAACTTTTATTACCGCGGCCGCACTCTGTGGTGAGAGGGTAGAAATTGAAAATGCAAGATGGAGAAATCTTGAAGTATTTTATTCAAAATTAAAGGAAATTGGTGTAAATATTACTATCGTAGATGAAAATAATGTAAGGGTAGAGGCACCTTTAGAAAGATATAAGCCAGTAAATATAAGTACTCTGCCATATCCCGGTTTTCCGACAGACCTGCAGCCTATAATTACCGTTCTTCTTTCTGTTGTTCCCGGAGTATCAATTGTAACTGAAAATGTATTTGAAAACAGGTTTATGTATGTCGATGAATTAAACAGAATGGGAGCAGATATAAAAATTGAAGGTCATCATGCAGTTATAAGGGGAGTAGAAAAATTATCAGGGGCGCCGGTCAGGTCATTTGACCTTCGAGCCGGTGCGGCTGTAGTGCTTGCAGGCCTTATTGCTGAAGGGCCAACAGAGGTAAGCGATATATACCATATCAAGAGAGGATATGAAAATTTTGATGAGAAATTGCGTTTACTGGGTGCAGATATAAGATTGGTAGAATAATCTAAAAAATAAACTGGAAAATTAAACTATATCTGATATTATTAGTGAATTTTATAAATAAGCTGAAGTTAGATGGAAAAAAGCGAAAGAAAAAAAGAGAATAAGGAAAAAACAAAAAATAAAGAAAATACCGCAGATAAAAATATAATAAAGAAAAGTAATACTGTAGAAAAGAATAAAAAAAATAAAAAGAAAAATACAATAATAAAAACAGAAAAAACAATAGACAGAAGGTTTAAAGGGCTGCCCTTATATATTAAAGTAACAATAATAGTAGTGTCTTCTATTATTCTAATTAGTGGTATTAGTGCAGGTGTTTTTTTCTTATATATTAAATCAATAAACAGAACAATAAATTCAGTTACAACAGCAGAAATTGAAAACATTCTTGCCCCTATAGAGTCTCCTGAAGACCCTGTTACAATACTTATTCTCGGGCGAGATACAAGAGATGCAGATAGTGATACAGGCAGGGCAGATATTATAATGGTAGCCCACCTGAATCCTGAAAAAAATACTGCTACTCTTCTATCAATTCCACGAGACTGCCTTGTAGAAATACCCGGTTATGGCGAAGACAAGATAAATGCTGCTTATGCCTATGGGAAGGAAGAGCTAATGATAAAAACAGTCAGTTCATTTTTGGGCGCAGAAATAAATCACTATATAGCTGTTGATTTTGATGGATTTATTAAATTAATAGATGCTCTTGGTGGTGTGGATATTACTATTGACAGACCGATCATCGACCCGAAAAGCGGGGCTAATTTATCAAGTGGTACACACCATCTTACAGGAGAACAGGCTCTTGCATATACAAGAAGCAGGTCTACAGAACTGGGGGATATTGGAAGAATTCAGAGGCAGCAGCAGTTAATTAAAGCACTGATGGAGCAAAAATTAAATGCAAAATATTTGTCCAGTGCTCCTTATTATTTTAATATCCTCGCAGATAATACAAGGACAGACCTTGATATTTTAACTATTCTTAAATATTCAAAAGCTCTCCTATCATTAGATTCTGAAAATTTTAATACAGCAATAGTACCCTCTTATTCTGATTGGATAAAGGATGGGACTGTAAGTGTTCAGATTCCGGATGTTGAAGAAGCAAGGGCGATGTGGCAGAGGATCATAAGAGGGGAACCTGCTAGCATATATAATGCAGAATATACAGAAGTTGATGAAATATCGGGTATAATGACCCAGAACACCGAGTACAAGTTTAAAATAAAGGTAAAAAATACAGGTGCTCTTGAATGGAATAGAAATGGAGATAACCCTGTTTATCTCGGATATCACTGGATAGATTTTAGAACTAAAAAAGTAGTGGTTTTTGATGGTAAGAGAAGCATAATTTCCCGTGATGGGGTTGATGTTGGCGAAGAAGAGGTTTTTGACCTGACTGTCGTATCTCCTGCTGAACCGGGTGAATATATTTTACAGATAGATCTTGTGCAGGAAGGTGTGACATGGTTTTCATATAAGGGTGTTCCACCTCTTGAAAAGTATGTATCAGTTGATATAACTTACGGTGCAGAATATTATGATGGAGGAAAAACGCCAAATTATGTTAAGCCGGGTGAGGAGTTTGAAGTTAAGGTTAAAGTTAAAAACAGTGGCTTTCAAGAGTGGGAGCATTCAGGAGAAAAAAGAATATCTCTCGGAACACACTGGATTGATAGAGACACAAGGGAAGTTGTTATATGGGATGGTGAGAGGGGCCTTCTTGATTACGACGTTTCCCATGGTGAAGAAATTGAGGTTAACATAAAAGTAAAAGCGCCTGATGAACCGGGAAGATATATACTGCAGTATGATATGGTGCATGAAAGAGTCACATGGTTTTCGGAAAAAGGCGTAATACCGCTGGAAGTGAATATAGATGTGGGTGATGTCATAGACAGGGTTGTTGCCAGAAGAACAACAGTAAAGGTATATAATGGTAACGGTATACCCGGGTCTGCAGATAAAATTAAAGATTATATTAAAAGTTATGGATTCAGGATATATGCTCTGGCCAATGCAGAAAATTTTAATTTTGATAAGAGTATTCTTGTATATAATGAAGGATGTGAAGAGAAAGCCAGACAGCTATCAATGGCTTT
>JAQVHC010000022.1 GCA_028696435.1 Actinomycetota bacterium
CATATAGGCAAGCATAAGAACCTCACCGGTTTTATAATCCTGTATCACAGCAGGAATAAGGCCAACTTTTTTATTTTCCTGTTTCTTTATTTCTTTATCCATTCTTATTTCTTTACCCATTTTAATCCATTTAGAATTCAGGTAATTTAGACCTCGGGTAAGTATATAACTTTTTACCACATGTTAAAATTAAAAATATCTAAATTCTTACATTTATTCCCTCAGATTTCAGGTATTGTTTTGCCTCTTTGATAGTATATTCGCCATAATGAAATATGGAAGCTACCAGAACTGCATCAGCGTCTGCATATTTAATGACATCTTTTAAATGTTCAAGTTTTCCTGCTCCACCTGATGCTATAACCGGGATGTTTACCGCAGAAGTAACTGCGCGTGTAAGTTCTATATCATAACCTTCTCTGGTTCCATCCCTGTCCATACTGGTAAGCAATATTTCACCTGCTCCCAGCTCCTCCACTTTTCTTGCCCAGTCAACAGCATTTACACCTGTGGGTTTTCTTCCACCCTCTAAATATACCTCCCAGAAACCTTTATTTTTAAACTTTGCATCAATTGCTATAATTATGCTCTGGCTTCCAGACATCTTTGAAGCCTCACTTATAAGATAAGGGTTATTAAAAGCAGCTGTATTTATGGAAACTTTATCAGCACCCTTTTTAAGTATTTCCTTAATTTGCTCTATGCTGCTTATACCACCACCTATAATAATCGGTATTGAAACTTTTTCTGCAAGCTTACCTGCAAGCTCCATCATGGTTTTTCTTTTCTCATGTGAAGCCGATATATCAAGAAACGCTATTTCATCAGCACCTTCTCTATCATAAAAAACAGCCATTTCAACCGGGTCTCCGGCATCCTTTATATCTGTAAAGTGCACGCCTTTTACTACTCTACCCCTGTCCACATCAAGACAGGGAATAATTCTTTTAGCCATAATTTCATTTGCCATTTTCTTTACTGCTTCTTCTACTATTTCCTTTGCCAATCCTTATTGCTTCCATTAGATTTATTTTATTTTCCCCTTCATACAAAGCTTTACCGATTATTACACCACTAATTCCAGATTTTTCAATTTTTTTAAGACTAATAATATCACCAATGCTTGATATCCCGCCAGCGATTATGAATTTTAACCTGGAATTTTTTAAGATTTTCTTTAAAAAATCAAAGTTTATTCCTCCAAGCGTCCCATCTCTTAATATGTCCGTAATAATGACCTCTTCTACTCCAAGCTTTTCAAGATCCTTTATTATTTCAAATATGGTTATCCCTGTTTTTTTCCGCCAGCCATCCTTAAAAATAATCCCACCTTCTCCATAATCAAGACTGAGTATTACTTTGTCTTTATAATTTACAAGGCTGTTCTTTAAAAATTCTCCATCTTCGAGCGCTCTTGTCCCCAATATCACCCTATCTGCGCCTTCTTTTAAGACTTCATTAATTACAGCATCACTTCTTATGCCGCCACCATATTGTATCTTTATATCCATTCTTTCTTTTATTTCTGATACAACTCTTAAATTTTCGGGCTTTCCTTTCCTTGCACCATCAAGATCAATAATATGCAGCCATTCTGCTCCCATTCTTTTCCAGTTCTCTGCAACTTCAACCGGATTGTCATAATATTTTTTTAGAGTATTAAATTTACCCTTCGTAAGTCTAACACAGGCACCGCTTATTAAATCTATTGCCGGTATTACTAACATAAATCTCAACTCCTGCCTCTTAACCTTATTTTATATTAAACCCCTGCCTCTTAACCTTATTTTATATTAAACCTTTAGTTGAAGGTTCAGAGTCTTTTCCTGTTATTCTGCTGGCATTATGAAGGACTATACCAAAAGCTTTAAAAATTGCCTCTAAAATATGGTGGGAATTTAAGCCGGTTTTTTTATTTATATGAAGATTTATAAAACTATTGCTGACCAGGGCCCTGAAGAAATCTTCGATAACCATTGTATCCATTCCATCAATCTTTTCAAATTCAATATCGACATTATATCTCAGATAAGCCCTTCCTCCTATATCAAGGGAAACTGATATTTCCGCATCATCCATCGGTAATAAAATACATCCAAATCTTTTTATACCGGTTTTATCTTTCAGGCACTCAAAAATAGCTTTACCGAGACAAATACCTGTATCTTCTACTAAATGATGGCTGTCTACTTCTACGTCACCGCTGGCTTTAATATTCAGGTCAAAACTCCCATGTCTCGCAAAACTTTCAAGTAGATGATTTAAAAAAGGAACAGGAGTTTCTATATTTGCCAGACCGCTACCATCAAGATTAAAATCAAGTTTGATGTCAGTCTCCTCTGTTTTTCTTGTTATTTTTGCTTCTCTTTTCATTTTTTTATCCATCTTAATTTTTTATCAATCTTAATTTAATTTTAATTCATTGTATTTTTAATCCTTTTTATAAAATCACTTATCATTTCATATTTAACCCTGTAGCTTGTAATATTAGCAATTAATCGTGCAGTTGAAACAGCAATTTCTTCCATTTCAACAAGATTATTTTCCTTAAGCGTTTTTCCTGTAGAAGTTATGTCTACTACCTCATCAGCAATCCCCAGTACAGGTGCAAGCTCAACAGAGCCGTGCAGTTTTATAATCTCAGCCTGTATTCCCATCCGGTCAAAATATTTTTTTGTAATATTCGGGTAGCTGGTTGCAACTCTTACAACACCAAAATGCATGTAATGTTCCTTTACTTTCTCTTCATAATCCTTCAATGTTGCAAGAACTATTCTACACTCTCCGACTTTTAAATCCAGAAGCTCGTAAACGTTGCTTTCTTTTTCCATTAATACATCCTTGCCCGAAAAACCAATATCGCAGGCACCGTGCTCAACATATACAGGAACATCCATTGAGCGTGAAATAACGTATTGTATGGAATCTTCTGGAGAATCTATACAGAGCTTTCTGCTATCCTCTGTAAGAGATTTTACATTATATCCTGCTTTCTTTAGAACATTAACACAGGGTTCAAATAAATAGCCCTTGGGTATTGCAATTTTAATTCCTTTTTCCATCATTTATTTTCCATCACTTATTTCTTTTAAAAAATTATTAATATCTTCTTTCCTTTCTGTATTTTGCATTAGATCACGCACAGTCAAATTTTTAAAATCCGGTTCAATCTCAGCTATAAGTTCGCACTTCTTTGCTACAGCAAAACTTTCCAGGTCAGGTTTATCTTCAAAACACAGTTCAACGATAACATCCTTTTCCTGCAGCTTTCGCGCCACTTCAATCAACCCTGCTATATCTTCTTCACTGCCGGGTAGTCTCTTCTTTAATAAAATCTTTATGTTTTTCCTGTTATCCGGCTTCCCTACAGCTTTATGCACCAAATCGATGTCAAGCGCAAAGCCAGTCCCTCTTACATCCATTCCAAATTTTTTTATAAGGCCATCATATCTACCACCGCTTCCAATAACACCTGTAACATCCGGACAATATACCTCAAATAAAAGACCGGTGTAATATTCAAAATCCCTTATAATGCTAAAGTCTGTTACAAGATATCTATTATAATTAAATTCTCTCAGAACATTGTAAATATTTTTAATGTAATTAAAGCTTTTTAAAACTCTCTGTTCTTTTATCATGGAAACAAGCCCGTCAATTTTCTCAATTTTTCCTTCCGGTTGAATAAGTTTTATAAAAATTTCTGCTTTCTCTTTATCTTTTCTGCCTAAAAATTCTTCCAGCGTTACAAGATTTTTTGTTATAACCTTTTTTTTAACATATTCTCTTTCATTTTCATCTAACCTGAACCAATCACAAAGCCCCTCTATAAACTCCACATTCCCCAGTCCTATTTTAAAACCTTTCAAATTTAATCTTTCCAGGATTCTTATTAAGATAGTCAGAACTTCAACATCTGCTTCCAGATCCCTGGAAGCACCAATAAGCTCCAGGCCAGCCTGGTTATAAACCCTTCTGGCACCTTTCTGGGTAACAGGCTGTCTGTATGAATCTGCAAAATAATAGAACCTTACAGGTAAATGTTTTTTCTTTATTCGCATACCGGTAAGCCTTGCTATTGGTACTGTCATATCACTTCTCAGAGACAGCGGGCTTCCATCAACATCAAAAAAATTTATCAACCTGTCTTTCCAGTTCTTTCCGATTCCTATTGAAATATTTTTTGTATATTCCATTACAGGCGTGATTACCTCTCCGTAGCCCCACAGCCTGAACTCTTTTCTTATTATTTCCTTTATAATGTTTCTTTCCTCCGTTTCAGGAGGCAGTATATCTCTCAAACCTGAAGGCAGTTTAATAACAGCCTGATTATCTTTTTTGTTTTCAAACATGTTTAAAAATATTTTTCCTTAATTTATTTAATTTGTTAAATACAGAAAATTTATTTTATCATACTATATTTATTAAAAAAAATTTTAAAATTTTATATTCAAGATTATTTAATGTTCCTATCCTTAAGTAAAGACCTGTAAAGATTTCTTTATTTTATATATTATATAGCAAACATTCCTCCGGACTTCTGGACAAAAATTATATCTTTATTCTATCAAGCCTTTCTCTCTCGCTTATTGGTCTGCCGTTCTCATCTATTACAGTTATCATTCCATCAATAAACATTGTCCTTATTGTTCCATTTGCTGCTTTTACCCCGTATAAGTGTGGAGCATCAAGTATCCCCTTTTTTATTGCTCTTGATATTATTGCCGGTGACACAAGCGGGTCTTCAAATTCCTTTTCACTATCGAGCATCTTTATCTTTTCTATAATCAAGCCTGCATCTAAAATTAATTGTTCCTTTCTTTGTCTTACTTTCTCATCAAGTTTCATATCAGGGCATCCATATAAACAATTATCAATGACTTTATTTGCAATTTTAACACTCTTTATAATATCATCGGGTTTTGCAGCATGGTCAGCCTCACAGTATGCAACAACATGCACAATATCAGGACTTACCTGCATCTGAAGCATTGTAGAGGAAGCAAGCTGGCCTCTGCTTTTATCAAAATCAGTAGAGTAACTATAAAGCCCTGACCTTGTCTGCCTGAGTGTAGTAAAATTCTCATCATGAAGCGATTCTATTAACTCTATTTTAGCAAGCATCTTTGCCAGATCCATTGTGAAGGAAGTTTCTGCAGGAGTATTAAACATATACTGTGAAATGTACGTTTTAACGCCCATTTTTTTAGCATTATAAGCAGCAATAAAAGCAGCAGCCACAGCAACAGAATCAGGCGAATACCTGAGACTCCAGTGATGTGATTCATTAACTTCCACCGGTATATTTCTATCAGCGTGCCACTTCATTACAGCCTGATTTTCAGCTATTGATTCTTCCAGTCTTCTTCCACTTCTATTGTCCAGTTCATTGTACCAGCAGAGAGGTACAGCACACCATGCATTTTTAATGGTTTCCAGCAGAATTTCCGCCATCTTTATAATATCATTTGTTCCACTGTAACACCGCATTAATGGATAATTACCTGTTCTTGATGCCTCATAAAGGCTCCTGAAATCCTCAACACTTCTTAAGGGAACACCACCTGCGCCATCCTGACTTTTGTTCATTTTTTCTGGATGGAAAAAGAATTCCTGCGTATTCTGATCGGGCCCGATAGATATAACATCCAGTAGGCCACTTGATGCAATTTTTTTAATGCCTTCAATTGTCTCAGCAAGAGTCGGCCTTCCAAAATGGTGCCTTATTAAAGGAAAGGGCTTTTTATATTTTATCCTTTCCAGAAGATTGTCTGGAGGGATACTGCTACCGGCGCTTATCTTTTTCTTACTCAAATAACTCTCAATATCTTCAATGCTTTCCTCACCCGTAAAAATAGCATCAAATATTCCGAGCTTTCTACCCACTTCACCTACCGGTTTGGTACATCCAAGTATAAGTTCTATTTTTTTCTCTTTTAGTCTCCCGGCCAGTTTTTCTTTTAATTCCTCAAATAATGGAAGTGCACTTTCAGGCGATAACCTGTAGCTTACTGCTACTATATCAGGATTAAAGCTTTCAAACTCCTCTTTTAATCTGTCTATGGAGCATGCAGAGCCAAGAAATTTAGTTTTATAACCATATCTTGAGGCAAGATTTAAAAAATTTAGAATGCCGGCAACATGTATGCAGCTTCCTATGGTAGCACCGAGTATTTTTTTCACAGTTTTATTACTATCATCATTCATAGCTTTGTTATTATTTTTCCCATTCTAATATATTATTATTCCTAATAGTTATTTCTAATTAATTATCTCCCATTAATAAATATGTCTCTTATCTCTTTCAGAGACAACCCTTCCAGCCCGAGTTTCTTTAGATTTCGGCCAGTGCTCCTGAAATCTTTTTTAAATATGGAATTAGCTATATTAATAAGAGAGTCAATTACTTTTGTTTCTACTCCAAACATTCTTCCAAATTCAGAAATTGGAACCAGGCTCATTGGTACATCTTCAGTTATATACCTGACATTGATAGTCCTCGGGGCCATGATACCAACATAACCGGGGTTACTATGTATTGCATCAAATAAATTATCTTCCACAACATTATAGGCCATTGATAACCACTCAATAGCAGAATATATGCTGGCACACTTCAGACTTTTTGCAACCTTCATTCTTTCTTCATCAACAGCTTCAAGAATTTTCGCAACTGATTGTGTTACTCCTTCTATATAAAATTGGAAATTCCCCATTGTTGCTTCTATCCTGCTCAAATTAAGTATCGTAATTGAAGGATGAAATACTGCCCCTATGTTATTAAAGCTTGTTTCTATAGCACTTACGGCAGGAATGAACTCGGGGAATGCTTCATTTAATTTTTTGACAACCATTTCAGTCTTTCTTGCCGGAATAGCCGCTACAGGTATTGCGTGTTTAATTCTGAATATTTTTGCTGTAGCAGGTCCCATACCCCTGCTTGCATAAATAAAAGTCTGGGCTTCAGCTACAGTGACGTCTTTTTTATTTCCTTCGCTCCTTAATACATTTAAAAATTCAAGCGCACCACACGTTCTTCCCGGATTAAGAACTACAATCTGATTTTCGTCTAAAACTGGTGCACATAATTTTGCAATTGAATAATGGGCATCAGCAGGAACGACAACCATAATTATATCCACACCCTTAATCGCTTTTTCAATATCACTTGTTATAACATTGAGCTTGCCAAAACCTTTAACCTCTCCTTCAAGCTCTATACCTTTCATCTTTTTTATTGCCTCGATTCGTGACGACGTTCTGTTATATAAATTAACTGTATACCCTTTTATTGCAAGGTGAGCTGCGACTGCTTTCCCACCATGGCCTGCACCCAGCACAGCAAATTTTAAAGCATGCATAATAGAGCTCCTCCTATCTGTCTCTTTTTGCAAATTCAAAGTACCTTATCATATATTTAAACCACATCCCAGCTAATCTTATCTGAAAACATCTCTCTCAGATTTTTTTCAAGAGATTTATTTAAATCTATTCTATAGTCCATGGGAAGGTTGTAAATTTTCTCAACATCCTTACCATTTTTACCTGTTATTCTGAATTCAACTTCTTTAGTTCCGGGGTATTTTTTTATTAAGTCATAAAAATGATTAATAAAATCTTTATCAATATCATCCTTTTTGACTTTGAAAACCACTCTTCTTCTTTCTTCACTTATTCCTGTTATTTCTTCCTGGCTTTCGTCAGGTTTTTTATCTTTTAACATTTCCTCAAATTCACTGGCTATTAATTTTATCTGATCTTCTTTTTTATCCAGCCTCCCTTTTATTTTTACAACCTTATCTTCTTCAATAATCTCCCTGAATTTTAAAAACACAGATGGGAAAGTAATAACTTCAACACTGTCAGAAACATCTTCTAATTCTACAAAACACATCTGCTGGTCTTTTTTTGTGTATATAATTTTGACTCTGGTTATTATTCCTCCAACTGTAACATTTACTCCATCATCAAGTTCTCCCAGAGCTTCAACAGGAGTTATAACAGAAAGTGAATCCCTGTATTCAAAAAGCGGATGCCCCGAGATATAAAGGCCAAGCATCTCTTTTTCGAAATTCAATAGTTCCTTTCTTGAAAATTCTTTGAACCTGTCTTCCATCTGGAAAGAGCTGCCAGGCATTAATTCTTCCTTATCGCTTCCATTTACCTCAAATAATGAATACTGGCCTAAATCTCTGTCTTTCCTGATTTTTAGAACTTCTTCTATTATTTTTTCATAATTTTCCAGCAAATATTTACGGCTCAGGCCCATAGAATCAAATGTCCCGCTCTTTATCAAGCTTTCAATAGTTTTTTTATTTAATACGCTACTATCAACCCTCTCACAAAAATCAATAAAATTCTTAAACTTACCGTTTTTCTTCCTCTCCTTTTCTATGGATTCAATAACATTAGTCCCTACATTTTTAATGGCTGATAATCCAAACCTTATTGAATTTCCCACAACTGTAAAATCTGAGTAGCTTTCATTAATATCAGGGGGGAGAACACGAATACCCATTCTTTTCGTCTCACTGACATATTGCGCTACTTTTTCCTGACTGCCCATTCTTATAGAGAGAAGTGCTGCCATAAATTCCACTGGATAGTTTGCCTTAAGGTAGGCAGTCTGATATGAAATCATTGCATATGCAGCGCTGTGGGATTTATTAAATCCATATTCAGCAAAATTATTTACAAGCTCAAAAATTTTTATTGAAGTCTTTTCGTCAATTCCCTTTTTTCTGGCCCCTTCTATAAATTTATTTTTCTGCTTAGAAAGAAGAGCCCTCTTTTTCTTGCTTATAGCACTTCTTAAAATATCTGCTTCTGACATACTGAATCCAGCAAGCTCAGAAGCTATTCCCATTACCTGTTCCTGATACAGAATAATTCCATAGGTGCTTTCAAGAATTTTCTCAAGAGAAGGGTGGAGATATTCTATCTGTTTCCTTCCATTCTTGCTTTCTACGAAATCCTGCACCATACCACTCTGAAGTGGACCCGGCCTGTACAGGGCAAGAAGGGCTATTAAATCTTCAAACTTCGTCGGCTTAAGATTCATTACCAGTTCACGCATACCCGAACTTTCAAGCTGAAAAACTCCCAGACACTCACCGTCACTTAACATATTAAAAGTTCTCTCATCGTCAAGATTTACGTTATCTATATCCAGTTCTATATTTTTAGTTTTTTTAATCAAAAAAAGAGTCTTGTCAATAAGGGAAAGTGTTTTTAAACCCAGAAAATCCATTTTTAATAAACCTATTTTTTGAATATCCTCCATTTTATACTGGGTTACAATATCGCTTTCATTTTCCTTCTGCAGCGGTGTGTAGTTATAAAGTTCTTCCGAGGATATAACGACTCCTGCGGCGTGAATTGAATCCTGCCTTGATATACCCTCAAGTGAAATTGCAGTATCAATTATTTCTTTAACTTTTTCATTATTTTTATAAATTTCATTTAATTCAGGATTTATCTCGAGAGAATTTTTGATGGTCATATTTAACTCCATAGGAACCATTTTTGCTATACGATCCACTTCAGCATAGGGCATTTCCATAACTCTTCCTGCATCTCTTATAGCCTGCCTTGCTGCCATTGTCCCAAAAGTAATAAGCTGGGCAACCTTCCTGTCCCCATATTTATCTGTTACATATTTAATAATTTCACTCCTCTTTTCATAACAAAAATCAATATCAATATCCGGCATACTATCGCGCTCTTCATTCAGGAATCGCTCAAAAAGCAGGCCATATTTTAAAGGTTCTATAGAAGTTATTCCAAGGAGGTAAGAAACTATACTCCCGGCGGCAGAGCCTCTTCCCGGCCCTACTCTTATATTTTTTTCTCTGGCAAAATTAACGAGGTCCCATACTATTAAGAAGTAATCAGAAAATCCTCTTTTTTCAATAACACTGAGTTCTCTATTTAATCTCTCTTCAATTGGCCCGGTAACACTGCCATATTTTTTTTCTATATTTTCATAGCAAAGCTTTTTTAAATATTCATCTGCAGTTAAATTGTCAGGAACATTAAATGAAGGTATTAAATTCATATTGAATTTTAAATTTAAATTACACCTTTCGGCAATTTCCAGTGTATTCTCAAGTGCTCCAGGAAAATCTTTAAAAAGTTCCCTCATCTGGTTGTAATCTTTAAAATAATACTCTTCCGTAGGAAATTTTAATCTCCCGGACTCATTAATGGTAGAACCTGTCTGTATACAGAGTAGAACATCATGGGCTTTGCTATCACTCTTATCTATATAATGGACATCATTTGTAGCAACCAGGGGGATATTATATTTCTCTGACAGGTCCAGCAGTGCTCTATTTACAATTTTTTGCTCCGGTATGCCAGAGTCCTGGAGTTCTAAAAAGAACCTGTCTTTCCCAAAAATTTCCAGATATTCGCCAAGTATTCTCTCTGCTTCCTTAATGCGTCCGGAAACGATGTGTTTGGGGATTTCCCCGGATATGCACCCGCTCAGAGCAATTATACCATCGCCAAGCTCTTTTAATAATTCTTTATCAACTCTCGGTTTATAATAAAATCCCTCCAGAAATCCGAGGCTTACAATCTTCATAAGATTTTTATAACCATGATTATTTTCAGCCAGCAGTGTCAGGTGATAAAAGTTTTCCTCTCTTTTATCTCTCTCTGATTGTTTATCCCACCTGCTCTTTGGAGCCATATAAACCTCGCATCCGATTATGGGTTTTATCCCTGCTTTTTTCGCCTGATTATAGAATTCAATACAACCGTACATAACTCCGTGATCTGTAAGAGCCACAGCCGGCATATTAAAATCGCAGGCTCTTTCAATCAATTTTGGTATTCTTGAAGCACCATCCAGTAATGAGTATTCACTGTGGACATGCAAATGAACAAATTTTCCTTTTTCCATACTAAAATAATCTAAAATTTATTATTCTTGATTAAAGTTTTTAAATTAAATCAATTTAGCTGAGTTAGAAAATCAAATTAAATTAGAAATTCAATTTAAACTAAACCATAAAAATATAAATTAATCCATAAAAATTTAAGCTTGATTATAAAAATTAATTAATTTAATTAAATAAGACCATAAAAATAACCCAACCGGGCTTTTTGCCTTTAAAATAAATTATTAAACAAGGACTTAAAATTAATTTGAACCAGGCCGGAAAAAAACGGGACTTAAATATAAATAAGCTTGATAAATAAAAGCTTAATAAACAACTCTGTATAATTCCTCAAGCGAGGTTGTCCCATCAGCAACTTTATAAGCACCACTTTCCAGAAGTGTCTTCATACCCTCTTCTCTTGCAGCATCAGAAATTGCATCTGTGCTTTTACGCAGGAGAAGCATTTCTTTTATCTCTCTAGATACCTCCATTAATGAAAATATTCCTTCTCTGCCGATATAACCTGAAAAATTACATCTCTTGCAGCCTACACTTTTATAGATTTTTTTACCCTTAAGTATGGGCCTAATTTCATCACTTAAAGACTCTTCAGGTATCTTGATTTCTTTCTTACAGTTATTGCATAACTTTCTCACAAGTCTCTGGGCAACTATTCCCTTCACTGCAGCTGATATCATATAAGATTCTACGCCCATTTCAAGGAGCCTTGTGAGCGTGGAAGGTGCATCGTTTGTATGCAGGGTTGTTAAAACCAGATGTCCTGTTATAGCTGCTTCAACAGCTATCTTTGCGGTTTCCAGATCCCTTATCTCGCCAATCAGAATTATATCAGGGTCACTTCTAAGCATTGCCCTCAAACCTCTTGAAAAAGTCATATCAATTTTAGGATTTACCTGAACCTGCATTATCTGTGGGAACCGGTATTCAACAGGGTCTTCTATAGTATATATTTTTTTCTCAACATTTGAAATTCTGTTAAGGCTTGCATAAAGAGTCGTAGTTTTACCTGAACCTGTCGGACCCGTTATGATAACTGCCCCGTGTGGAATGGTGATCATACGCATAAATTTTTCAAGGTCATCTTTGGACATTCCCGAATTTTTTAAATCAAAAACAGATTCATCCCTGTCCAGTATTCTTATGGTTATATTCTCGCCATAGACGGTAGGAATTGAAGCAAGCCTCAGGTCAATCATCCTGTTTCCATATCTAATGGAACTTCTACCATCCTGGGGTAGCCTGTTCTCGGTTATATCCATCCCACCCATTATTTTATACCTTGATATCAGAAGTCTCTGAACAGATTTTGGAACATCTTTTATTTTCTGAAGTACACCATCTATTCTGAACCTTATGGTGCAATTTTTTTCCTGTGGCTCGATATGAACATCACTTGCCCTTAAAGATACTGCTTTTAGTATAATCTGATTTGCAAGTCTTATAAGAGGATTTTTTTCGGCTATTTCCTCCTCAAACTTTTTACCTATAGTTAAATCCTCATCTTTGATTATTTCCTGAACTTCTTTAAGGCTGTATTCATCCGAAGTATATATCCTTATAATATCTTCTATATTTTTCTTTGTGCTAATGAATGGTTTTACATTGTAGCCCGTAAGAAGCCTTATTTCGTCAATGACATTAATATCTCTCGGGTCAGTCATTGCGACATAAAGTGTACTGTCAACAAGGTTAAAGGGAAACACTTTTCTCTTAAAGGCAAAATCCTTGGAAATTATATTTGCAACAGAAGGGTCAATTTGATCCTGAATCTTATCCAGATCTACAACATCAAAACCTCTCTGGAATGAAACAAGCTCCATTAAAGTTTCATCAGAAATATATCCCTTCTTTATAAGTATTTCCCCTAGCTTTTCGCCAGTGTTCTTCTGAACTTCAAGAGCCTCATTCAGCTGTTCTTGTGATATAATGTTTCTGTTCAGAAGTATCTGACCTATTTTTTCTCTTTTATAATCTACTTCCACCATAATAATTCTTAAAAACTTTTTTTAACTATTATAATTATAATATATCTAAAATAATATTACATATATATGCTATTTAAAAATTTATCTAAAAAAATTTTACCATCCAATCAAAATCAAATCCCGGCTCAGCTATTGTCTAAATAAAATTCTGACATTATCAAATCAGAATCCTATTTGAACCAATCCCGGAAGCCAATTATCACACAAGCACAATTATATAATTACAATTAACTCATGACCTGATCATATTCCCCTTTATTAATTAATCTATTTATAATTCCTGCCGAATAACCCGCACCAAATCCATTATCAATATTTACCACAAGAACCCCGGGGCTACATGAATTTAACATTGTAAGCATTGGTGATAATCCGGCAAAGCTCGCTCCATACCCCACACTGGTCGGAACACCAATTACGGGGCAACTTACCATTGAACTTACAATTCCAGGCAGAGCTCCTTCCATTCCCGCAACTGCTACTATTACATTTGATCTAATTAATTTATCTTTAAAACTTATCAGCCTGTGTATGCCTGCAACTCCAGCATCATATATCCTTTCAACTCTGTTCCCCATCAAATAAGCTGTCAGTGCTGCTTCTTCCGCAACACCTATATCAGAAGTTCCAGCACACACTACAGTTATTCCTTTAAGTAACTTACTATCAGGAATATCCGGAGGTATGTATATTATACCCGCATCCCTGTCAAACTTAATATTTTTAATATTTTTAATCTCTTTTTTTAATAAATTATATGTTACTTCTGTAACTCTGGTTATCAATAGAACATCAGAATAATTTAATATTTTTTTCGTTATCTCTAAAATCTGCTCTGGAGTTTTGCCGGCCCCGTATATCACTTCCGGAAAACCCCTCCTTAAAGCACGGTGGTGATCTACTTTAGCAAAGCCAATATCTTCAAAATATATATCTCTTATTTTTGATATTGCATCTTCTTTTTTTATTTTACCCTCTTTAAAATTATTAAGTATTGTTTCAATTATTCTATTTATATTATTTTCCATAACAATAAAAATATCATAAATATGTATATTTTTAAATAATTCATAATTTATACACTTTTATCAATTATTTACTGGTAATTTACATATTTTGCCAGCTCCACAGATTCTATTCCTAAAAACAAAAATCCCATAACCTGCCGGGAACCTGACTGACCTGACTCTGACTTCAACCTCTCTATTAGATCCAGTGCAGGGCACCTTAATGTATAAATGTATAAAGCCTGTACGCCACCTATCAGATTATAGACTATGTATAACAAGATGCACACATGCAGCTGATGCAGGATTACCTGTAAGTCTTACCGCCAGCCTATCAGATTATATAATAAAACGCACATATGCAATACACCGTGTATGCATATGTGCATTTTAATTTAATTAAACTAAAATAAATTCACCCAGACTATTAAAACTATTTAACTAAAATTTAAATAGTTTATCCGACAGCTCAATAACCAGTACAACAGTCTGAATTGATACAGTGCTTAATAATTTTATTAATATGTTCATTGAAGGTCCCACTGTATCTTTTAACGGATCCCCTACTGTATCTCCGACTACCGAAGCTGCGTGCTCTTCAGTTCCGCTTCTACCCTCTTCTTCTATCTTCTTCTTTGCATTATCCATTGCTCCACCCGAGTTTGCCATAAATATTGCCTGCGCAAATCCAGAAAGAAGAGTTCCGATAATCAATGCTACAACTGCGCCCGGACCCATAAATATACCTACAAGAGTTGGAACAACAAATATTGCTATACCAGGTATAAGAATTCCTTTCTGGGCTGATTTTGTAACTATGGTAATAAATTCTTTAGGGTCGCCTTTTTCTTTTCCGGCCAGAATTCCTTTTATCTGTTTTCTTGCTACCTGAACCACTTTATTAGCTGCTTCACCAACTGCACTCAGTAGCATTGATGAGAAAAAGAATGGAATTATAACTCCAATAAACAGTCCTGAAAGTACCAGCGGGTCTTTTATAAAGTCAAGAATTACTCCTGGCTTTAGAAGTTCTACCTGTGAAAAATAAGCCTGCCCGAGGGCAAGAGCAGTTACTGCTGCACTTCCAATTAAAATTCCTTTTCCAATTGCAGCAGTGGTATTCCCAACAGAATCAAGCTTATCAGTAGTTTTTCTTACTTCTGGTGGAAGTTCAGCCATTTCTGCTATACCACCTGCATTATCCGCTATCGGCCCGTACACATCAATTGTTACTGCAAAAGGCGCGGTTGCAAGCATACCTACAGCAGCCATTGATACACCATACAGCCCCATTGTAAAATCCGAACTACCCTGACAGATATAAAAACTAAAAATCATTGTTCCGATTATTGTTAATGCGGGAAGTATGGTTGATTCCATACCATATGCAAGACCATTTACAACATAAGTTGCGGGACCACTTTTTGCACTATTCATTATATTTCTTGTTGGTCTGTATCTTGAATCAGTATAAATAAGTGTAAAAAGTCCAATAAGAAACCCGGCAACTATTCCACCGCTTGAAGCATAAAACAAGAAATTATATTCCGGGCCCATGGTATATCTTATTATAAAGTAAGAAAATATTACAATTCCTATCACAGTAATCAGTAGACCTGA
>JAQVHC010000023.1 GCA_028696435.1 Actinomycetota bacterium
TAAACCACAGAGATGATACAAATAACGAAGCAGCCAGTATTAATATTACCATTCCATAATCAGTAGAAATTTGTTTGCTTATATCGCCCAGTGCTGGAATAAAAGTCCCCTCACCGGTTGCTGCTTCGCTAAAATGATTGGTTAAATCTGATAAATAACCATACAAATAGCCTGATACAAAATACCCAATAACCATACAAAGTACAAGCATTGCAACTATTATTATAATTTCCTTCTTCCTGGAACTTTTTGATTCTTCATCTAAGCCAGTCTGCTTATTATTCCTGAAAAACTCTATCTGGAAAACAAACAGGTATAACAGCATAAAAAAGAATAAAATTATAATTCCGATTACAAAAAATAAAATACCCGAGTAATACACAAAATAAAGAAGCCCACCAGATAAAAATGAAAAGAACACGAGAATCAATTTTTTTCTCTTACTGGCTATAAAGAAAGAGAGCAAACCACATATAAGTAACCCTGCGATACTTATATAATTCATTATTGTTATTGTTAATTGACTTCCAAATGACATAATTCTCTTACCAGAAATCTCTCATCACACCTGACGGTTTTCTTAATTCATTCTTATCCAATCTTAAATTCTTCTTCCTATCATCTGCCAGTTGATATCGATATGACATTTCTATCGCTTTGATTTCACAAAAATCAACACAGTTACCACAAAAAATACATTTATTAAGGTCGATGATAAATTCTTCAAGAACTATCCTGCTATTTTCCTCTACCCTCTTATTTATCTCTATGCAGTCAGCAGGACAAATTTTACTGCATCTACCACACCCATTACAAATAATATCAAGCGAGTCAGGGTCTAACTTTAAATGCACAACCCCTCTGCTACCATCAGGGATTATTATTTTTTCTTTAGGGTAAACAACTGTTCTTGGTTTTCTAAAAAGATTCCCCAGAGTTATAAAAAAATTTTTTATAAACCTTAACATCCTTACAAATAATTAATAAAAATAATAAAAATCAAATAATTAAATTAAATTATAAACATCTCTTAATATAAAAAAACCAAAGGTAACTATAAAATTGACAAGTGAAACAGGAATTAAAAACCTCAGGTTAATTTTTACAAGCATTTTATAGCTATCGATTCTGACAATAATTCTGTCTATCAATAATAGTATGAAAAAAATCAAATAAAATTTTAAGGCAAGCATTATTCCGCCATTTATCACATACAGGTTTTGCCAGCCTCCTAGATAAACCAGAGCCATTATTATAATCAGGAAAAAAATAATCATATAAACAGAAATTTTTTCAACTACCTTATCCAGCCCTTTCCCTTCTCTACCTATGCCTGTTCCTTCTGATAGGTAACCTTTCCTGCTCACACCAAGAAGCTTGAATTGAAGTGATGTTGAAGCAAAAAAAGTTAAGAACCCGAGGGGCTGTATCAATATATTCCAGTATCTGTATTGAGAGTTGACAATTTCTTTTAAACTTGTTGTTTTATTTATAAGGATAATACTTATAATGCTCAGGAGCACCGGTACCATAAAAGTAATCAATATTAATAATTTCTTTGTATTTTCGCTGAAGATTTTTCTATATGAAGACTCTGATAGATTAAAAAGCAATGCAGCTACAAGAAAAAAATACAAAGAAATTGAAATTATAAGGCTGTAATCATTTTCAACCAGCACCAGGTTTGATGATAAAGGAACCGCACACCATATAAGAAAAGAAAGTATAAAGATAAAAACTGTCCATATACTTATTTTTCTATCGTTAGATAAAATTTTTAAAAACCTGATCATGGGAAATCCTATACTTACCTCTTTATTTATCCTGTAGCCTCTCCTCAACTCCATACGTGAGGTAAGCTTATTGCTAAAATATTCACATATATATAAGTTTAACCCTGACAGTAGCAAAATAAAAAAAATCTTCTTTAATATATTCAGCATGGTACTCAGTTAATACTCCGTTTTATATTGTGTGTTCATTATTTCCCCCGGACTTATATCGAGACTCATTAAAATCAGGTCAATATCTTCTAAACTCTCGCCTTTAATTATTTCTCCCCCCAGAATAAGACTATTCATAGAAGGCCCTTTTATAACCAGGGAATCTATATCTTTTTCTCCAACTTCCATATAAATTTTAAAAATACCATGGGGGCATTCAATATCCTGTGAAATTGCTCCTGGCTGGAACTCGAGATGGGGTAAATTTATTTTTTTTATATAATCTCCTTCTGGAAAATTATTGATAATTTGATTTACCAGTCTCAAAGATTGAAAAATTTCTCGAAATCTAATAATAACCCTCTCAAGACAATCTCCCTCTCTTCCTACCGGAGTTGTAAATGACAGGTCTCCGTAAGAAATAAAATCATTATCTTTTCTTAAATCATTTCTTGCACCTGATGCTCTCAGGTTAGGACCGGTTACACCATATTCCAGAGCAGTATCTTTAGAAATTATTCCAATGTTTTTTAACCTCTCTATTATCAGAAAGTCTTCCGTCATAATTTTTTCAATCTTTCTTATATTTTCAAATAAAAGTGGCAGGTTTTTTCTGATATCGGCCAGTGTCTCCTCCTCTATGTTTTTCTTAACTCCCCCTATTCGTATAAAATTCGGGGCAACCCTGGAACCGGTAATTGTTTCTATAAGCCCAAGAACTCTTTCTCTCTCCAGGTGGCACATACTGTAAGCTATATCATATTGAAGGATGTTGCAGATATTTAGAATAAAATATATATGATTTGATATTCTATATAATTCGCAGAGAAGCATTCTAATATACCGGGCTCTCTTAGTCGGTTTCAACTGGAGCAGCTTTTCTATAGCACTACAAAGACAGAGTTCTGGAAATATACCGGCTTTCCAATCAAATCTATTTATAATGGCTATAAGATTATAAATTTTCATATCCCTATAAAACTCATAATCTAAAACCCTGCTCACACATGTATCAATATACGCTTCTTTAACTTTATCTTCATCGGCGTAAATATTAATATCAAAACAATCCAGGCCATCGAGAATTCCGGGTGGAATTTCAATATTAAAATCACACCTGGCTATCCTGCTGGTTCTTTTATAAAATGCTGCAGCTTTATAGAATTCCTCCAGAATATTTGCGGCCTCAATATAGCCGGTTTCTATATCATCATTTTGCATCTCCATTTTTAACAGTACAGACAGGTCATTATAAGCTGATCTGAGATTTATAAGTAAAAAATTTCTTTTATTGTTTTTACAGGCATTCATACCTCCAAAAATATTTGCCCTTAGCCGGGGGTTTTCTTTCAGTTCCTTTACAACTACATAAAGATTTTCCGGAGGGAGTTCTATTAACAGATCGAAGCCTGTACCGGTGATACGGTCTACTTTATCTTTGAGAATGAATTCCAGATCACTTTTCATCTCTTCCCTGAATACCACACCGGGCAGAGGGTATGTTTTATTGTTATTATTATCCATAAAATAAAATCCCGAAACTCAAATTTTAATTTTTATTGCTTTTTTATTACTTACTCTCTTATTAGTTTAGTACTATATTTATAATTAGTTTCCTAATACATATTCCTCATTGTACTGTCTTTAACTTTCATCCAGAATCCTCAAAACCGCATATATAAATGCTTCCGGTCTCGGTGGACACCCCGGGACATACATATATATTTTTACTACGCTTCTAAACCAGTCAAGCAATTTGCTATCCTTACTGAATAGATTCTTGTTTAAAACACAGGTACCAACTGCAATTACTCCTCTGGGGTTACTCATTCTTTCGTAAATATTCAAAACTCTCGTTATACCTTCTTTATTATAGAATCCCTGAACAACCAGTAAATCAGCATCCTCCGGTGTATTAACAAAATTTATACAAAATCTCTGGATATCATATAAAGCGCCCTGCACTGCAAATATATCCTGTTTGCAGCAGCCATATCCTGTAACCAGCAGATTTAAATTACTTTTAAAAATAGCAGGCACCCTTTTAACTCCTAACTGATAATTTTTGACCTGATGATATATATTGTAATAAATATAAGGCTGACTATTATTCCAATAATTAAAAATAAGTTTAAGCTTATCGAAGGATTAATGCTAAAATTATAAACACAGAAAATAAGTAACATAAATAAAACTATTATTATGAATATTGTTCCGAGAATAAAAATATTCTTTCGCTGGTTGGGGTCCTCCTTATAATCCGGTATTATATTCCGTTCTTCTATCCTGACAATTTCTTCCTTTATTTCTATATTTCTAGAATCATAACCGGCTTTGCGTTTTAAAAGCCCCGATAAAATAAATATAAGACCAAATATAAATGCTAAAACAATTATAAAAATCAATAAAGCTATAATGTTATTAATATAGGCTGCAATAGATTCTTCTGGCATTATAATTTCCCATTTATGTGCTTTTCCATTTATTTTTGAGTTTAAACTTTACCACAATTATTGTGTCACTTCAATTAATAAAACGAATGTAATTGTAATTGCATAAAATTATTAATAACTTTTAAATCTTACCGGTTTTAACCATACTATGAACATAACCATACTATCCGGTCTTCCCTGAGCAATGCAGTGATAATGTATGTAGTATTTATGTATTATAGTGTATATTAAGTTAATATTACAATAATATAATTTTTAAATCAGTGGCAATAAAAGTAAACAGGGTAATTCTACCCGGTTTTAGCCCATTAATACCTCCACCAGATGGGTTTTACTATCATTAAAAACAGGAATCATATTACCGGTTATTTCCCTGCCATCTACTGTGATTTTCGATATCCCTTTATTAACATTATCGGGGTTTTTTACCTCTATATTATAGGTTGAATTTCTAAATCTGCGGGTAACCCTGTAACTGTTCCATTTTTTTGGGATACAGGGGTCAATTTCAAGACCCTGGTAAACCGGTCTTATACCCAGAATAAATTTTATTCCTGCCTGGTACATCCATGATGCTGCTCCTGTGAGCCAGCTATTTCTCCCAAGGCCAAATTGAGGGTGTTCATCGCTTAGTATATTCTGGGCGTAAACATAAGGTTCGCACTCGTATTCATCTATAATATCATTTTTAGCAGCCGGATTTATCTGATTATAATATTCATATGCACGGTCCCCGTTTCCAATTATGGTCTCGGCAATTACAACCCATGGATTTGTATGAAGAAATATACCACCATTTTCCTTTGTCCCTGGAGGATAAGTAGTAATACCACCTTTTGCAGGGTCATAGCCATTAAAGCCCGGCCAGCTTATCTTTATTCCTTTAGAAGTATTTAGAATCCTTTCTACAGAATCCAGTGCTTTTTCTGCTCTGTCAGCAGTAGCCATTCCTGATATTACAGGCCAGGACTGGGCATTCAGGTATATTTTCCCCTGTTCATTTTTATTTGAACCCAGTGGTGTACCATCAAAGTCAAAATAGCGGACATACCACTGACCATCCCAGCATATCTCATTAAATATCTCTTTTAAGCTGCTGTATTCTTCCTGATAAAGTCTGGCAAGGTTTTCATCTCCCAGAAAGTTACAGAGCTCAATCATTTCCAGGAGCCCTTTCCCGTAAAGATGCGTATTAAATAATGATTCTGCACCGGTCCTTAAGTTAACCGTATCATTCCAGTCAGCAAAGCCCAGATGTGGCAGACCATGAATTCCTTTATCATTCTTTGTAAAATTAATAGCTCTCTTCAGGTGATCCATCACTGTTCCTCTATCTTCAGGATTACCATCTCTGTCCTTCTCATAATACGGAATCACTTCATCTAAAAAATCCGTGTCTCCGGTTTCCTTTAAATAATCAGTCACTGCCAGAATAATCCATAAGTGATCATCACCATAATACTGCGGGCGGTCGGACATTTCAGCTGTTTCACCAGTGGACGCTTCCATTGTCAGAGGATTAAAACTATGCATTGCACTGCCATCTTTTTTCTGGACCATCATTAGTTTTTTTAAAAGTTCCTTTGATTCGTCAGGAATATGGCTGATTACTCCCATTATATCCTGAGAAGTATCACGAAAACCTATACCACGGGTACCCAGGCCGGGCTGGTAATATGAAA
The DNA here is from genome assembly GCA_028696435.1 of Actinomycetota bacterium. Lineage (GTDB taxonomy): Bacteria > Actinomycetota > Humimicrobiia > Humimicrobiales > Humimicrobiaceae > JAQVEM01. The sequence goes on from JAQVHC010000023.1 coordinate 6,079, forward strand.
GATAACGTGACCAGTTTTTAGTGATGTAACACTGGCGGGGATTTTGAATATTAAGCATGCTATCTAAATTCCTGTCAGGTGTTTGAACCTGCGTCGTCGATAAAAATTTATCCCAGAAACTTTCCATTTCGTCCAGAGCCTCTTTTACAGACCCGGGTTTTCTGTACTTCTCGATAACAGGACGGGCTTTTTCAAAACTCTGCTCCTGCCCCAATTGTGTAATAAAGCTTTTCCCTTCACCGGGTTTAAAATTTCCAAGATGGTGCATAAGAGCACCTATATTATCGCCTCTATGTGCCTCATAACAACCGAGCTCATCTGACTGAAGAGAAATTGGCTTTGCCCATGTTCCATATTCATTATCTCCCAGAAATCTTTTCCTATCTGTTTCAAAAGAAGATACAGGGTGGCTGGAAGTAAAGAAATTCACATCTGTATCCCTTCGCATAAAAGCATATTGCAATAAAGTAAGCAGCCCATCCTTTTCCCTTATGCAACGGGACTGCATCGTCTGTGGAACCCAGTCAGCATTATCAAACTGCCTTACAGCGTTAAAGTGTGTGTATTCAACTAAATTTATTGCATCAATTTCCATCTCTCTGCCTGTTTTATTGATTATCCTTATTTCCCTGATTTCTACACAATCACTTATCGGCACGAATATAGTACATTCTGTACGTATCCCATAAAATTCCGATATTATACGATTATATCCAAGCCCTATATGACATTCGTAGAGGTCATATAAATCAAGGGTTGGAACAAAAAAAGGTGAAAAAACTTTATAACTATTACCCTGTCTGAACCGCAGATATAAAGTTTCACCTTTAAATTCTGAGGATGGCATCTGCTGGATATATTTAACAATGCGATTTAGAGTCGGGTCACCTTTACATATTAGCGCACCACCTGTATGGTCCACAAAACCACCAAAATCAAGGGTGCCTATGTAATTAATCCACTTAACCGGTGTCCTGGGGTTGGTAATAACATACTCCCTGTTTATGTCGTTAAAATAACCATAATTCATAATATTTTCTATTCCTCTCTATTTTTGTTATATTTATTTTTTTAAAAAGGGGATTTATTTAAAAATATACACTTTATTTAGAATATATCAATAAACAGGATTTCCAAAATCGTGCGGATTAATAAATTATGTATTAATTTATGGATTGATAAATTACAGATATAAAAAAGAGTATAAAAGGATTGCAATAAATTATAATTTTTTCAAAAATATAATATAATGATTCAAAATGAGATTAAAAAAATTTTCCGGCAATAATGAAAAAATAAAAAAAATCGGGGTTTTTTCCTGGTCTATTATTGGCCTTCTTATAATAGTTGCGCTCATATTTTACCTCATTTATCTAATAAGGTCAGCAATTATCCCCTTAATTATAGCTGTAGCAATTGCTTATCTTCTTACACCACTTGTAATTATCCTGCAGAAAAAAATGAGAAGGGTTTTTGCAGTAACAATCACTTTTCTAATTTTCATCGGGATTATATTTACAACATTATTCTTTGTAATACCCGTAATAATTGACCAGTTTAAAACTTTTATAAATAGCCTTCCTCTGTATATAGAAAATCTATCAAAAATTATAAATGATTTTTTGAAAAATAGTCTGTTTATCAAAAATATTGAAAATATAACCGGAGAAGAAATAGTTACAAAGGATGCAAGTATCATTGCAGATTATTTCTTAAGTATGATTGAAACTAAAGAAATCGATGTCTTTCAGGGCATTACTACGTTTGGCAGGTCAGTGGTTGATGTAATTTTATATATTGTAGTGGGACCCCTTCTTGGATTATATATTCTTCTCTATTCAGACAGGATTAGACCATTTTTCATGAAGATTCTACCTGCAAGATTCAGGAAAGATACGAATGTTGTGCTTGATATAATCAATAAAGTTGCAGGAAAATATATCACAACACAGATACTAGTATCTATTGTTGTTGGGATATTATGTACTATAGTTCTTTTAATATTGAAAGTGGACCTGGCAGTTCTCCTTGGTTTTATAGCCGGATTCTTCAATATCATTCCACTCATCGGTCCTATAATAGGAGCTATACCTGCAGCTCTTACTGCACTTTTTGTTTCTCCGCTTACAGCACTAATTGTAATTATTTCTTTTACTGCTATCCAGCAGATTGATAATTATGTAATTTCTCCCAATATAATGAAATACCGGGTAGGGGTTCATCCGGGTATTATAATTTTTTCACTAATGGCGGGCGGAGCACTAATGGGTTTCTGGGGGCTTCTAATTGCAGTGCCAGTAGTTGCAATTGTGCAGGAACTAATCAAATATTACTTTTTTGAAAAAAATAAAAGAGCATCCTGATATATCTCTTTAAGTGTTTTTCCCGTTTTCTCCGCGAGTTTCTTGCAGGACTCAAATTCAGGTGAGATATTTATCACTTTTCCTTCCAGAATGCCGGTTTTTACCTTAACTTCACCATATGGCAGCTTCACTATTTTCAATTCTCTGTCAGCCAGATATCTTTTTATCTTTTCACGCCTGATACCCAGCGTTGTGGTCTCGAGCATTATCATATTTGCTATTTTCTTCTCCAGTTCTTCCCTGCAGAGAACACAAATTTTAAAGGCAGGCCTGTTTTTTTTCATGTAAATAGACTCAACCCATGCATCCGCTATATCCTGCCTGAATAACTCTTCCATTAAATTTCCTATAATCTCGGGGGTGCTGTCGTCAACATTTGCTGAAAGCATAATAAGTCTATCCTCGTTAAATTTATATTCATCCTTAGTTACACCCCTTACAAGTCTTAATACATCTGGAATTCCACTGCTCTTATTATCACTACTACTATCACCTGCTCCATACCCTGTTTCCTCAATTTCCATACAGGGAATGCCGCCAAAATTCTTTACCAGTGTTTTTATTATTGCAGCTCCAGTAGGAGTTGTTACTTCAAAGTTAAAATTACCACTGCAGACAGGAACATTTTTTAAAATTTCAATAGTTGCAGGTGCAGGCACAGGCAGCCTGCCATGCGAACACTCAACAAATCCACTTCCTACCGGAACAACCCTGCTGTAAAATGATTTGATCTTTAATCTATCCAGACATATAGCGGTGCCCACAATATCAATAATTGAATCTACTGCTCCTACTTCATGAAATTTTACATCATCTATTTTACAGCCATGCACTATGGATTCTGCTTCAGCTATCAACCTGAAAATGTTCAGGGATGTTTCCCTGGCTGCTTTATTTAACTTGCTGCCTCCAATTATTTCTGCAATGTCTCTGTAATCTCTTTCCGGCTGGGGTAAGTCTATTTCCACATCAAATTTTTTTGCTTTTATAGAGCCAGCCATTACTTCTCTGCATGCAATATGATATCCTGAAATATCAAGCTTCCTTAATTCGTCCCTTAAATCCTCTATGCCAACTACACCCAGGTCAAGGAGTGCACCCACCATCATGTCACCACTTATTCCTGAAAAACAATCAATATATAAAACCCTTTCCATATTTCCATCTCCTGATTTGCTGGTAAAATTATTAAAATTTAAATTTAATCTTCCTATAAATTCTTATCTTCTCTCTTCTAAATCTACCTGAAACCGAAATTATTTAGTTTGCTATATTTTAAATTTTGATTAAAGAAATCATTTTACTTATAATATTTATCATTTTACCTGTACTATTGCAAAAAGTTATCAGTTTATATATTTTATAAAAAACCCTTAATGAATGATATAAATATGATAGCAAATATGATAACAACATTGATAAAAATTTAAAAAATGGCTACAAATCTTAATTTTAAATAAAAATGGATGAATGGAATAATGATAGGAAAATCAAAAAATTAAAGACGTTTCTCAGAGAGATGGGCTCTGTAGTTATAGCTTTTTCAGGTGGGGTTGATAGTAGTTTCCTTTTAAATATTGCAAAAAATGAACCGGGAGTTAATGTTATTGCTGTTACTGCGAATTTTCCTGCTTTTTTAGAATGTGAGCTTAGAGATTCAAAAAAGATTGCAGCAATTCTTAAATGCAGACATATAATTATAAATTTTAAACAGCTTGAAATAAAGGAACTTAAAAATAATCCCAAAAACAGATGCTATTACTGTAAGAAGAACCTTTTTTTAGAAATGATCAAAATAAAAGATAAATATAAATTTAATTCTGTTATTGATGGAACTAATTATGATGACTTAAATACCTTTCGTCCTGGTATTACAGCATTAAGGGAACTGGGAATAGAAAGTCCACTTGCAGATGCCGGTCTGACTGGAGAAGAGATAAGGAGATATTCCAGACAGTTAAATCTACCAACCTGGAATAAGCCATCCTTTTCATGCATTTTAACCAGGCTGCCCTATAATGAGAATATTTCTATCTCTTCGATAAATAAAATCAAGAAAGCTGAAACTTTTCTAAGGCAGATGGGCTTTAATCAGGTAAGAGTAAGATACCACCATCCAGTGGCAAAAATAGAATTAGACATAGAAGATATACCCCGGATTCTTGATGATGATGTTAGAGAAAAGGTAATAAAAAATTTAAAAAGTGCAGGATTTAGCTCTATATGTATTGACCTTGAAGGTTATAGACCGGTAAGCATACTATAGGGCACTGATTTAAATACAAATGTGAACATGGACAAATTAACAGTAAATTAATAATTAGTCTTTTATTAATAATCAATCTTTTTAAAAAAATCTGAATAATTTTTATTAAAAATTTCCCCAATTTCATCTTTCTCAAGGCCGGCACCAATAGCAACTTTCTCCTGCATTCCACGACTAAACAAATCACTCCAGCAATGAGAATCGCTATTTATCAAAAACTTTACCCCTGCCTCCCTGCCAGTTTTAACCACTATACCATTTGCAAGACTATGCCCTGATCTTGAAGAAACTTCTATAAAGATATCATTTTTTGCTGCAAGTTCTGCCTCTTCTATTTTTAAAATTCCAGGATGGGCCAGTATGTCGGTATATTCTGACTTAACCGCCTCTAAATTAGTTCCAGCCTCAACACTTTCCACAATACTCTCACCATGAACAACAACAACTTTTGCTCCGAGTTCCTTTGCCATTTTCGCCATATCGTTAATACTCTTAGAAGGGACATTGGTTAATTCTACTCCCGGTATGGCTTTTATGTTCCAGTATTTTTCTGCCAGCTCACAATCTTTTTTTACCCTGGATATTATAAAATCAAGATTTGAATAACTTACATGGTCCGTCAGGGCAATTGCACTATAACCGGCAGCAACTGCAAACCTTATAAGCTCGATCGGGCTATGTACCCCATCTGAAAAAAATGTGTGAGTATGAAAATCACATATCATATAAAACAACCTCTCACTATTCATTAACCTTACTTTATTATTTTCTCGTTAGATCTTTTAGCTATATAAACTTTTTTATCGACCCTGGTTATTAAATTTTTAATACTACAGTTATCAGTATAATACTCGATTCCCATACTCATATCCAGATTTTTATAATTAAGATCTAAAAAGTTTTCCCTTATCCTGGAAGCGATCTCAAAAGCGACATTATTACCCGCCTGGTTCACTATTATTAAGAATTCATCCCCACCAAAACGAAACCCGAGGTCAACTCCCTTTCTTATATTTTTGCGGATAATGCTACCCAGCTTTTTAAGCAATTTATTTCCATTTTCATGGCCATAATTATCATTAAATTTTTTGAAATTATCAATATCAAACATTATGATGGCAATTTTTTCGCCTTTTCTTTCTGCCCTGCTTACCTCCTCTTCCAATCTTTTATACAGATACCTTATATTATAAAGACCTGTTAAATAATCAATATATGTAGATTCGACCAGCTTCTTCTGTAACTGCTTGTAAGATGTTATGTCAGCAAGAGTAGAAACTACAAATAAAATCTTTCCGCTCTCATCCCAGACCGGAGAATTAGTTGCCAGTGCATTAACAATAGTACCGTCACTCCTCAGGAATTCCACCTCATAATTCAATGCCTTTTTATTATTAACAATTTCATGAAATCTTTTTCCTTTGTGTTTTGGAGAAAGCAAATTTAGATAATTTTTCCCTATCAGGCTCTCTGGTTCATATCCATAATCCCTTACCTTTTCGTTTACAAAAAGAATGTTATTTCTGGTATCCTTGATAATAAATATTTCATTTGTATACCGGAGAATTTTATCTATATAAGGTAATATTTTTTCTAACATTTTGTTCATTAAAAATATACTGGATAATAATAAAAATATTTAATAAATATAATGAAAAATAAAAATTTTATTTCAAAAAAGCTTATATTTTTAAACATTCTAATCAATTTTGACAAATAAATCAACTAACTTGATATATAACATCATAATATTAAGTGATTGTAAGTATCCAGATCGACATCCTTATAAATTCTGCTTTCCCCCGGAACTTTCTATTGTATAAACCATTGACAGTATTTTAAAACAGTGCTAGTTTTTCTTCTAATTATAAAAAATTTAAAGCCATGAAAAAAAATCTAAAATGTATTTACTCTGGCCACACCGCTAATATCATCTTTTTACCGGAAGCAGTCAAAGAAATTAAAAAAAATGCTTTATTGTTTACTACAGCAGTGCTTCCAGACACTGTAGCGATAACCATGAAAGAGAAATGCATTCCGGTACAGAAAATACCCCGGAGATTGCAGGCCTTGCAAAAGCTACAGAAATAAACAGGGAAAATTTCCCACTGTACCAGGAGTAAATAAATTCATTAGAAAGTATTATAATAAGAACAGCAGGAACAATATTATAAAATTAATATTACTAAAATTATAGCAATTATCAACTTAATTCGAAAAAACAAACAACAATTTATAACTTTTTATAAGGAGAGTGGAAATTTCTATTATTAGATTATATCTTGCACAAATAAATTCAACCGTTGGCGATTTTAAAGGAAATCACGAACTTATTGCCTGTCATATTGAGAAAGCCAGATCAGCAGGAGCTGACATAGTTGTATTCCCAGAGCTATGTATTACCGGATATCCCCCTGAAGACCTGCTTCTTAAAAGCTCCTTTATTGATGAGAATATAAAATATGTAAAAAGGATAAAAAAATTAACCTCAAATATAATTGCAATTGTCGGTTTTGTTAATAAGAGCCGTGATGGAATATATAACTCAGCAGCAGTGATTTATAATAATCAGATTAAATATGTGTATAATAAACAGTTTCTTTCGAATTGCTCCTTTTTTGATGAGGAAAGATATTTTAAAAAAGGAAGCAAAAATTTTGCCTTTAAAATAGCAGATGCCCTGGTAGAAATTAACATATCTGATGACATCTTCCACATGATGAAGGTAGAAGTCCCACCGGCTATCTCAAGCGGGGTAGAGCTCCTGATAAACATATCAGCATCTCCCTATCACACTGAAAAGATTAAAAAAAGAATAGATATTTTATCTAAAATTGCAATAAAAAATAATGTAAATATAGCCTGTCTAAATATGGTAGGTGGCCAGGATGAGCTGGTCTTTGACGGCAACAGTTTAATCATAAACAATAAAGGTAAGGTTATAGCACATGCAAAACCATTTGCAGAGGATGTAATAATATACGATTTCAAAATAACCCGGTTAAAATCCAGTATAAGTACAAGCAAAGAGCATCACGATAGGGAGAAAGCTGAATTACCAGAAAATCACAGGCGGCTTTCTGTTATTGATTTAAAATACCACCCTAAAAATAAAAATAACATAGAGGAAAAATTCAATCATCCGATAAGTATAAACAACAATAGCGGTAGAATTGAAAACCTGCCCTTTTGCCCTGAAGAAGAAATACTGGGGGCACTTGTCCTTGGCACAAGAGATTATGTAAGAAAAAATAAATTTAAAGAGGTGGTTATCGCTTTAAGCGGAGGGATAGATTCTGCACTTACTGTAGCAATAGCTACACTGGCTCTTGGAAGAGACAATATCAACACAGTAATGATGCCCTCACTTTACACTTCTACCGAAAGTATCAGGGATTCTGAAAATCTGTGCCGGAATCTTGGTATTAATTATGTTACAGTCCCTATCTGGCCAATATATGAAAGTTATCTTAAAAGCCTCACTTCCATATTAAAGGATGATGAAATTAATATTACAAAGGAAAATATTCAGGCACGCATAAGAGGAAACATTATAATGGCCTTTTCAAATGAATATAACTGGCTTGTTCTATCTACCGGGAATAAAAGCGAATTAAGTGTTGGATATTGTACACTTTATGGAGATATGGCAGGAGGTTTTTCACCAATTAAGGATGTGTATAAGACAATGGTTTATCGTATCAGTAAATTTATAAATAAAAAATATTCAGATGTGATACCGGAAAATATCATAACAAAAGTGCCCTCGGCTGAGCTCAAACCCGACCAGAAAGATGAAGATAAACTTCCACCATATGAGATACTTGACCCCATACTCAAAGCTTACTTAGAGGATAATCTTGATTACCCCTCAATTGTAAAGATGGGCTTTGAGGAGAAGGTAGTTAGAAATGTAATTAATATGGTGGATTCAAGTGAATACAAAAGAAGACAGAGTTCTCCCGGTATTAAAATAACTCCCCTGTCGCCTGCCGGTAAAGATAGGAGATATCCTATTACCAATAGTTATAAACTATAATTACTATTAGTTATTATTGTCGTAATCACTATTATTGTTATTTTCTTTTTCTTCCTTTTCCAGTATTTCAATAAAAGCTTTTGCTATTTTAGGATCAAACTGTGTCCCACTGCATCTTTTGATTTCATCTATTGCCTCTTTTTTCGTCATTTTCTTCCTGTAGGGTCTATCAGACGTCATTGCTTCATAAGCATTTACAAGAGCAGATATTCTTGAAATTATGGGAATTTCTTCACCTTTTATTCCTCTCGGGTATCCCTTCCCATCATACCATTCATGGTGGGCCAGTATTGGCTCTGCTATGGGTTTTAGTTTTTCTGACGATTCTGCTATTCGATATCCTATTACAGGTAGCTCTTTTATTATCTCCCATTCTTCTTTTGTAAGTCTTCCTTTTTTGGACATTATCTCATCAACAAGAGCGATTTTTCCTATATTATGAAGGTTTATAAGGAGCTTCAGTTCTTCGAGTTTTGTTAACGAAAGGTTTAGTTTCTTGCCGAGCACCATAGCATACTCCTCTACCTTTTTGATGCTCTCCTCGGTTCTTAAGTCTCCCTTTCTTAAATTTTCCTTCAGTGATTCTACAAGTTGTTCATTTATGGATTTACTCTCCAGTGCTTTTTGTCTGTACATTTTATCTTCAGCTTTTTTAATTACCT
>JAQVHC010000121.1 GCA_028696435.1 Actinomycetota bacterium
TAATAAAAGACCCACAGTATATAAAAGAAGCAGACGTTGTTATTATGGAGTCAACATACGGGGATAGAAACCATGAGAAAAGCGATGGTTATGCGCTGGATCTCGCAGAGATTATAGATAAAACACTATCATGTGGTGGAAATGTTATTATTCCTTCCTTTGCCCTCGGGCGCACACAGAGTCTTTTGTATCTGATTCGTGAAATCAAAGAGAGAAAACTGGTAAGAAACACCCACTTCCCTGTTTATGTTGATAGTCCTCTTGCTTCAAGATTAACAAAATTATATTACAATGACTTAAAAATTTATGGGGATCAGCAAACATTAGAAGTGCTTGAAAAAGGTTTAAACCCGCTGGACTTCCCCGATCTTGTCTTTACCGATTCAACTGAAGAATCTAAAGCTCTTAATCATGACCCTACTCCAAAAGTAATTATCTCTTCAAGTGGAATGTGTGAAGGAGGCAGAATAAGACACCACCTCAAACATAATCTCTGGAGAAAAGAATGTTCGGTAATTTTTGTTGGTTTTCAGGCTCATGAAACACTGGGAAGAGCAATACTTGATGGTGCAGAAAAAGTAACAATTTTTGGAGAGGAAATAGCAGTTAACGCAACTATATATAACTTTACCGGTCTATCTGCCCATGCAGATAGAGGTGGACTGCTAAAGTGGATAAATAATTTTGAGCGAAGACCCTATAAAGTCTTTGTAACTCACGGAGAGCCGCCTGTCTGCGATAATTTTGCTGATATTTTAAACGATATTGGATTTCTGGCTGTTGCTCCTTTCTACAAATCAGTCTATAGCCTGACTGATGGTGAAATGATTTTTCAGGGTATTGATAAGGATAAAAAAATGCGTGAGGTTGAAAAACAAAAAGCTTTCTCCCCACACTATAAAAATCTACTCAGCGCTTTTGAGCAATTATCAGGAATTGTCACGCAAAGTAAAAATTTAGAAAATAAAGATATAGAAAAGCTGACAGAGGAAATACTAAAATTAGTAAAATACTGGAACAGGTAGATTGCGGGTCTGATTTTCCAATAATACAGATAAAAAACCTCCTGCCATAAAATTTTAATGACAGGGGGTCATGGTTAGTCGGTGGAAGTTTCTTCAACCCCGGTTTCCTTCAGCTTTTCCTCTGCGCCACCCGCACAGAAATCACATGGATCAGTTCGGTGAGCGTCAAAGGCCTCTTCAATCGTCCCTTGAAATATTACAGAAGAGTTTTGTAAAGTACGGCAATCAGGATCAAAATGATATGAATGACCCCATCGGGTCCAATATACGATACCATCGCTTTGTATCTGAGCCTCCTGTTTAGCTTCAGCGAGGTCTTCTGACGAAACAGGGTTATAGTCAATCGATAAACCAACCGCGGCAATAAGAGCGATCGCTGCAATTGTTGTAACTATTTTCTTAGTTTTTGGATTAAGTTTTTTATTTTTTATAAGGATGATTACGAGAGGGAGGAATGCAAGCACAGCTGCAATAATACCCATATTGTTCCACAAAAAGAATTTGATTTTGTTCTTTTCGGAAGCCGGGTCGATGCGGTTTGCATTCTTCCAGATAAGCGAACCTATTGCAATACATATGAGATCTAAAACTATACCAATTATCACCCACATCGTCAGGTTACCCGGTATGTAAAGCGTTCCGTTGAGAAGACAGATTACAAGAATTTCAAGAGCGATAGCAACCAGCCACAACACAACGGCAGTAATACGCAGACCTGTTGCCCGACTCTTCGGGGTCTTGCTGGTATCACCCGGTACGCTCTCTTCTCTGATACCCTTCTCTTTTACATCTTTTGAATCCTCATCTGCTTTGGTAGAAGCTTTGCTGACAGAAACAAACTTACGTTCCTTTGGGGTTTTGTTTTTTGCCATTTAATCACCTCTATTATTGTTATTTACATATTTTTATGCTATCACACTCCTATATGCAATACAACAATTTTTGTAGGTATATGCAGCATCATGACATTAAACAGAACCCTCTTTAGGAGTAGCTTTGTTATTTATTTTATCCATTAATTCACGTGGTGCTGTAATTATACTGCTATTACCATCACTTATGTAACGTTTTCCAGGACAGGCATCAAAGTAATCAAGCCAGTCATATAATCCCTGGCCTTCAACCTTTATTTCACTTGCCCTTATGCGCGGTATTGCCAGTGGGTTAAAATCGGTACTAAAGGGTGAAGGCGAAGGAGTACTTCCAATAAGCAATACAGCTTCATTGGTATAACTGTAACCCATATATTCACCTTTAGCCAGAATATCTATGTTTACAGGGTAATTACCGTAAGGGAGCGCGAGGCTTCTCACTTCATACCCTTCAATAGTTTTACCTACTTCCATAGCATTAAGAGCAATCTCTTTTACAATATCTTCGTCGCTATGCAATGAAAGGTCTGCATGACTATATGTGTGATTTCCTATTTCATAACCTCTGCACACCAGAAATTCAAGTTTGTCCTTTATATATTGTGGCTGCCTGAATGGAATGGGGTAATATATGTAAAATGTTGCTCCCCTGCCAAAGTCCGGGTGACTGTTGCAAAAATCCTCCAGAATAGCCACTGCACAATCCGGGTCAATCTCATAACCATCGTCTGTTTCTATAAAATTAAGATGGTTCAGCGTAGAATCATCAAAAGTTAAAATTACAGGGCTCTTCCCTGCCTCTACATTTATATTTCCCCTTACATAATCAAGCAGACTGACCAGCCGGTAGCCTTTCTGGTAAAGATTTTGGAGGTCCTTTTTAAAATTCTCAGGTGTTCTCACCCATTCACTTTCAGGATTGCCTATTTGATGGTACATAAGTACCATTACCTCACCCAGTTCATTGGGCTTGAATTTTAATAGCTCTTCTTCTGATAAGAATTCATATTGCTCCTCGCCTGCATCATTAAGGTTATCCGGATTATCATTTCCTTCTTCCAATTGTCCTCCTTCTTCGTTATTTCCTTTATCAGATTGTGGTATCTCTCCCGGGGAAGTTCTGCCATCACCATCTTGAGAGTCTTTATCATCAGAAATATTTCCCACAGCCTGCCCCTGCCTTCTGGATACCACATCTCCTGCACATCCCTGCAGGGTAAACACTGACAGTAAGAATGCAAAAAATAAAAAAATAATTATAACTGAACTTGCCCACCAGGTTATTTTTTTTAAATATTCCTTTTTAAACATTTTTTTCATATTTCTATCTAATAACTCTAAAAAAGAATCTATGAGTTATGATAATTTATTATTATGATATTCATTAAATAGCCTCTAATAGCTCAGAAATCGCCTCCTCCTCAGAAATGTCTTCCTCTTCAGAAACACCCTCCTCATTAAAATTTAAAATTACATCCAGAAATATCAAGGAATATCATTTTTATTTAAAAATATTATTCCTGTTCTCCATAAGAGGCAGACAGAGCCTCTATAAAGGAGGTCGGTGCTTTTACCTTCCATATTTTATTTTCCATAAAT
>JAQVHC010000122.1 GCA_028696435.1 Actinomycetota bacterium
ACAAATGTGTATACAGCTATAAGAAAACCTATAAGAATCAAAACTGTAGGCATACCTTTGTATCGTGAAAGCCAGTAGAAAAACAGCATAATGATGCCTGAAACCAGAAGAATCTGAAGTATAAATAATGGAAATGGTATAACCTCAAAATTATACTTCCTCTTATTTCTCCGGCTTCTTATTGTAAAGATAATGTAAAAAATTATAATTACTATACCAGTAGTAAGACAGGTAATATTAAGATTAATCCCTGGTATATTAAATATATCCTCTATAAAGCCTCCTGTTAACCTGAGATAACTATCAGGAAATGGCGCAAGTGTAAGTCCTTTAAGTATTGCATTTGTAAGTCCGCGGAACATAAGCATACCTGCAAGTGTTGCAATAAAAGGAGGTACTCTGACATATGCAATCCAGAATCCCTGCCATGCACCTATTGCAAAACCAACAATAATAGTAATCAGCACACCAAGCCACACATCCATTTTCATTCCTATTATTAATGATCCTGCTATTGCGCCTGTAAAAGCAACCACAGAACCAACAGAAAGGTCAATGTTCCCACCTGTAAGTATACATAACAACATACCAATAGCCAGTATGATTACATAGCCATTCTGCATTATAAGGTTAGCTACGTTCTGGGGATATAAAAGCACACCGTTTGTTAATATCTGAAATAGAACAATAATAACAAGAAGAGCTATTATCATACCATACTGACGTATATTTCCATTAAAGAGATCTCCTATCTTAGTTTTTCCCATTTTTCTGTGCCCCCTTACTCTGACTTTCCATAATACACTTCATTATCGACTCCTGGGTAGCCTCACCTTTTTTAAGTTCACCTACCATACAGCCATTGCTCATAACATATACCCGGTCACTCATACCAATGATTTCAGGAAGCTCTGAAGATATAAAAATTACTGATTTACCCTCTGAAACCAGCTTATTTATAATTAAGTATATTTCATATTTAGCTCCAACATCTATTCCTCTTGTTGGCTCATCCAGTATAAGAATTTCTGGTTCAACAAATGTCCATTTTGATAGTATTAATTTTTGTTGATTGCCTCCAGATAAATTACCCGCCATTTGTGTCAGCCCTGAAGTCTTAATATCAAGTTTCTTAATATATTCCTCTGCTGCTCTTATTTCTTTATTCTGATCAATAATTGTTTTATTGCTTACTTTATCGAGTCCGGCAAGTGTAAGATTTGTCTTTATATCAAAACTTAGTATAAGACCTGCATTTTTACGATCTTCTGTACAATATGCAATTCCGTTTTTTATTGCACTTTTTACATCTTTAAGTTCAACCCCTTCACCATTTATCGTCATTTTGCCGGATATATTTCTGCCATATGCTCTCCCAAATAAACTCATTGCAAATTCTGTTCTCCCTGCTCCCATTAGCCCTGCAATACCCACAACTTCACCTTTACGGACATTTATGCTTGCATTTTTTATAATCTTTTTATTTTCGTCCATAGGGTCATATACATTCCAGTCTTTTACCTCAAGTGTAACTTTCCCTATATTTGATTTACGTCCGGGAAATCTGTCTATTAAAGGCCGACCGACCATCCCTTTTACTATTCTATCCACTCCAATATCGTCTATACCTTTAACAAGTGTTTCTATAGTTGAACCATCTCGCAGGATCGTTATTCTGTCCGCTACTTCTGAAACTTCATGTATTTTATGGGAGATTAATATTGATGTTATACCTTCTTTTTTAAACTGGAGTAAAAGTTTTAATAGTTTTTCTGATTCTTCGTCGGTAAGAGCTGCTGTTGGCTCATCAAGTATAAGTAACTTAACTTCTTTTGAAAGTACTTTTGCAATTTCAACTAGTTGCTGCTTCCCTACGCCAATATCTTTAACTGGTTTTTGCACATTTTCTTCAAGCCCTACACGCTTTAAAAGCTGATGAGCTTCATAGTAGGTTCTATCCCAGTCTATTATTTGGTTCTTTGCGCGTTCATTTCCCAGAAATATATTCTCAGCAATAGAGAGGTAGGGTACAAGTTCCAGTTCCTGATGAACAATAACAATCCCTACATATTCACTTTCCCTTATATTTCTAAAACGGCATTCTTCACCATAATATATAATATCACCGGTATAAGTTCCATAAGGATATACACCAGAAAGAATATTCATCAGCGTAGATTTTCCCGCACCGTTTTCACCTACAAGAGCATGAATTTCACCTTCAGCCACATCCAGATTCACGTTATCAAGCGCTACAACACCAGGAAAAATCTTTGTTATATTTCTCATTTCAAGAATTGTTTTTTTCATTTAACAGGTACTTCCTATTATTATTATTTTTAAAAACTGCAGACCGAATATCATAAGAGTACCCGGCCTGCAGTTAATACAAAATGATTATACCTTTTTATATATAATCTTTATTTTGCGAGTTGTTCTTCTGTATAATATCCGCTATCAATCAGCATTTCTTTATAGTTTTCTTTAGTAACAACTACAGGATCACACAGAAATGAAGGAACTATCTTAACACCATTATCATAATCTTTTGTGTTATTTACGGGTACTTCTGTTCCATTTATAATTGCTTCCACCATTTCAACAGCTTTAGCAGCCAGTGTACGTGTATCTTTAAACACTGACATTGATTGCTTTCCTTCAATAATAGCTATTGTGTTGGGTATATCACAATCCTGTCCGGTTATTATTGGATACGGCTTGTCGGCACTACCATAACCAACATTATCAAGCGCTGCAATAACACCTATTGCAGTACTGTCATTAGGACAGAGAACAGCATCAAGTTTTGTACCACCAGCATAGAATGCTGTTATAATATTATCCATTCTTGCCTGGGCAGTTTCAGATTTCCATGCAGGCGTTGCTATCGTCGTAAATTCAGTCTGACCACTGACAACTACCAGCTGGCCGTTATCAATATAGGGCTGAATAACACTCATAGCGCCCGCGTTAAATAGGAAGGCGTTATTATCATCTGGAGAACCTGCAACAAGCTCAATATTGAACGGACCATTACCTTTATCCAGGCCGAGAGCTTCTTCAATATACTTGCCCTGAAATTCACCAACTCTAAAATTATCAAATGAAGCATAGTAATCAACATCTGGAGTTTCCATTATAAGTCTGTCATAGGCAATGGATTTTATTCCTGCATCTGCAGATTTCTTTAACACTTCCCCTAAAGCAGAACCATCTATCGAAGCAATTACCAGAACTTTACAACCCTTTGTAATCTGATTTTCAAGCTGGCTGAGCTGGGTATTTACATCATTTTCAGCATACTGAAGATCTACTTCATACCCTTTTGCTTCAAGCTGTTTTTTTATGTTGTCTCCATCCTGATTCCAGCGCTGGAGGGATTTTGTAGGCATTGTTACACCAATAAGTTCACCACTGGCTTCTGTTTCTGTTGAGCCTTTGTCAGCTGATTCTTCTGTTGTAGCCT
>JAQVHC010000123.1 GCA_028696435.1 Actinomycetota bacterium
GAGTAGTAAGAAAAGCAACTTACTATGATCTCTCTGTTGATGAGTTAAACCGTAAAAAAGAAAAAAAGGGATTCGAAAAGTTTAATGAGCTAAATGAAAAATATAAACTTAATATGAAGCTCGTAAGTGTGCATGTAATGTTTGATAAGAGTAAGATGATATTTTATTTCACATCAGAAAAAAGGGTTGATTTCAGGGAAATGGTTAAAGAGCTTGCAACTTATTTTAAGATGAGGATAGAGTTGAGGCAGATAGGTGTGAGGGATGAGGCAAAAATAGTCGGGGGGCTTGGGCCCTGTGGAATGAATCTCTGCTGTAAAAGTTTTTTGACCGATTTTGAATCGATTTCTATAAAAATGGCTAAAGACCAGAATCTTCCCTTAAATCCTTTTAAAATATCCGGTATTTGTGGGAGACTGATGTGCTGTCTTAAGTATGAGTATGATCTCTATAAGGAATTTATTGAAAAAGCACCGGAAATAGGAACAAAAGTAAAGTGTAGTTATGGCAGTGGAGGGGTATGCGGCTATGAGCCGTTAAAGAAATCTATAATTGTAGAATTTGATAATGAGACAAGGAAATCTATTCCTCTTTCGGAAGCTGAAGTTACAAATGAGAGAGTAGAAATCAAAGGAGATTTCGAAGCGGCAGGAGCTTTAGAAGGAGCAGAAGAAAAAATAAAGGAAAGGAAAGAACAAGAAGAAGTAGTAGAAGTAAAGGAAGGAGAAAATAATAATTTTAGCGATCCTAATTCCAAAAACAGTGCTGTAGCCAGGGCAAAAGATAAGTACAACCGGGCTAAAAATCCGGGATAGACAAAGAAGAAGTTATATTAACTGTTAGTGCAGTAGCCAGTAAGCTTAAATCAATCGCCGATGTAGCTCAATTGGTAGAGCAGCTCATTCGTAATGAGCAGGTTACCGGTTCAAGTCCGGTCGTCGGCTCCATTAAATATTAAGTATTGAAATTAAAGATTAAAAGAAAAACAAAGATTTAAAGAGAAACGAAACAATAAGAAAAAACAACAATAAGAAAAAAAGAAAGAACAACAATTGATAATAAATATATTAAGACAGAGAATTCAGAATTATATAAAAGAACTGATAAAAGACGAACATGGTATAAGTAACCTTGCCGTTGAAGAGCCAAAGAACGAAGAGTTTGGAGACCTTTCAACAAATGCTTCTATGGTACTGGCTCCCGTGCTTAAAGAAAATCCCTTGGAAATTGCTGAAAAACTTAAAAGTGAATTAATTTCTAAATTTGATGAAGTAGAGGATATAAGTATTGCAGAGCCAGGATTTATTAATTTCAATTTAAAAGATGATTTTATAAAAAAGGCTCTTCAGGAGATTGTAAGAGAGAAAGAAAAATATGGATTTAATAATAGCGGTAAGGGAATAAGCATACAGCTGGAATATGTAAGTTCTAACCCTACGGGTAATCTTCACATAGGGCACGGGAGATGGGGAGCGCTGGGTGACAGTCTGTCAAATATATATAAAGCCTGCGGGTATGATGTGTTCAGGGAATATTATGTGAATGATTATGGTACCCAGGCAGAAAAATTCAGTGAATGTGCGCAGTGTATTTATTTAAGGCATTTTGGAATAAACACACCTTATCCAGAAAGTGGATATCCTGAAGATGTGGTATCGGATGCAGTCGAAAGACTGCTGGAGAAATATAACGACAGGTTTATTATTGAGAAAAATGGCGGAAAAAAAGTAGATGGTGGGTCGTTTAGAAAAGAAGTAATTGAGATAATGGTCTCACAGATAAGAGAGACACTGGCATTAATGGGGGTAGAATATGATAGATGGTTTTATGAAAGCAGTCTGTATGAGAATTCAAACTTTGAGAAAGTAATAGAAGATTTAAAAGAAAGAAATCTAATTTACTCTAAAGACGGGGCATTGTGGTTCAGGACTTCCATGTTTGCAGATGATGAAGATAGGGTAGTAATCAGAAAAGACGGCAATCCAACCTATTTTGCTTCTGATATACTGTATCTTATAGATAAGGTAAAAAGAGGTTATGATATATTGCTATATATACTGGGGGCAGACCATCATGGTTATGTTGACAGATTAAGAGCGATCGGGAGAGCGCTGGGGCTGGCAGATGATAAAATAGTAATAATAATAGGACAACTTGTAAAAATAGTTGACAGGGGAGAGACCCTTAAAATGTCCAGAAGAAAGGGCAATCTGTATAATTTAAGAGACCTTATAGAAGAGGTTGGGAAAGATGCGGTAAGGTACTTTTTTAGCATGAATTCGTTTGATACTCCAATGGATTTTGATGTGAGTCTTGCAAAGCAAAAATCAAATCAAAATCCTGTATATTATGTTCAATATGCACATGCGAGGATTGAAAGCATTATAGAAAAGATAAAAGAATCTGGTCTGGAAAATAGGGATTTAAATGGTTTTTCCGTTGAAAATTTTTCTTTTGAGAAAATTGATACATCAGAGATGGTGTTTAAAAATAAATGCGAGAGAAAGCTTGCAAAGACAATGATTTTATACCCGGATGTTGTTTACTCTGCCTGCAGAAGTAATGCTCCATATCTGGTAACACAGTATTTATACAGACTGGCATCCGAATTCCATTATTTTTATAATAACTTCAGAATTATAAATGACATTGATGGCAGGGTAACAATTGATACAGACAGATTTGTTTTAATTATGCTGGTAAGACAGGTGCTGCAGAATGCCCTGAAGCTTCTAAATGTCAGCGCCCCCAGAAAAATGTAAGACTCCGATAGGATAAAATATAATTTTTACATTTATAAATATATCTTGATAAATATTTAATTAAATAATTTAATTATTTTATTAGTTTTATGGGTTTGAGTAGCTCTGTAATCTGATAGATAAAAAACACGGATGAGAAGTATAATTAATAAGAAACGCAAGAAAAGAAACAGATTAAAGTATAAACAAATTAAAATACAGATAAAAAACGATAATAAAATACCCCGGGAAATGTGGATACATATTGTTTAAAAGGTTATAAGATTGATATTTAAGGGTTAAAAGATAAGGATAAAAAAGAAGAGGAAGAGGTAAGATGATACTTCCATTAACTTCAAAAATAAATAATAAAAAGCATCTTACAATTGGCGGGAATGATGTAATAGAGCTTGGCAATAAGTATGGAACTCCATTGTATATTATGGATATTAAAGCAATAAAAAAACAGTGCCGGAGTTACAGAGAGAATTTTAGTTTTTCTGATATAGATGTTGATGTAATATATGCCGGCAAAGCATTTCTCTGTACCGCAATGTGCCAGCTTATAGAAAAAGAAGAGCTCGGTCTGGATGTATCCTCAGGCGGAGAACTTTTTATTGCACTTAATAGTGGTTTTCCTG
>JAQVHC010000124.1 GCA_028696435.1 Actinomycetota bacterium
AACGATGACATAATTGGTGTGGAAATTTGTGGTGCTGTTAAAAATGTAATAGCAATTGCAGCAGGCGTTTCAGATGGGTTGGGTTATAAAGCAAATACAAAAGCATCTATCATTACAAGAGGTCTACATGAACTTACAAAGTTTGGAATAGCAATGGGTGCAAATCCTGCAACTTTCTCAGGAGTAGCAGGAATGGGTGACTTAATAGCCACATGTATAAGCACGAACAGCAGAAACAGATATGTTGGAGAGAGAATAGCAAAAGGTGAAAAAATAGATGAAATTTTAAAAACTATGTATATGGTTGCAGAAGGTGTTAAAACTGCTGAAGCTGTTTATAAAATTTCAAAAGAAATGAACATCGAAGTTCCTATTACAGAATGTGTCTATAAAGTTATATATGAAGACCTCGATCCCGCTGAATCCGTTAAACTGCTAATGACAAGAAAGATTAAACCCGAACTTTAATATACTAATCTTTAATAACTAGATTGATAACTTTACTAATTAAATTTATTATCATAGAATAGATAAAAACGGGACGTGGCGCAGTCTGGCTAGCGCACCAGTATGGGGTACTGGGGGTCGGAGGTTCAAATCCTCTCGTCCCGACCATCGGATACAATAATATATTTTAATAAAAAATGTTTTGCAATTATATATAAAAACCAATGGAATCAAAATCAAAAGAAAATAAAACAAGCTCAATAAAAGAAGAGAAAATTGAATACACTGGAGAAATATCTGCTGATATACTGGAAGATATAAAAAAAGTATCAAAAGGGAAAAGTGGACTTGTTGTAATAAAAGGGCCGGGCATCGGAGATAAATTTTTTATAAATAAGCCAGAATTTACAATTGGAAGAAATACTGAATCTGATATATTCCTTGATGATATAACTGTTTCAAGAAGGCACGCTATAATTATAAAATCGGGTAACAACTTCAGATTAAAAGATCTGGGAAGTTTAAATGGGAGTTATGTAAACAGTGAATTAGTTGAAGACGTTATATTAGAAGATATGGATAAAATTCAAATCGGTAAATATATATTTTTATTTTTTCATTCCAGTCAGAGTAACAATGGGTAAAAAGTACTAAATTAAATGGATAACAATTAAATGGATAACAAAAACTCTGAAAAAGATTCAGATAAAAAATTTCTTACTATAGGCCGGGTAGTAAAAGAATTTAAAAAAAAATACCCGGATCTGACAAACAGTAAACTCAGATTCCTGGAATCAGAAGGACTTCTGGAACCAAAAAGAGCCCCCAATAACTATAGAGTTTATTATATGGAAGACATAGAAAAGTTAAACTTTATTTTAAAAATGCAAAGAGATTTTTATATGCCACTTGAAGTTATTAAAGATAAACTAAACTCCAGAGAGTATAAGAAATTTCTAACTGATAGTGAAGAATCTATTGAAAATCTTCAGCTTAAGCTGGGAGAAGAATACAAAACAGGCTCTGAACCAAAATTATATTCAATATCTGAACTCAGTAAAAAATTTAAATTACCCCAATCTTTTATCAATGACTTGATTGATAATGGTATTATCGAATGGCAGGAAGAAAATGGTAAATATATAATAGATGAAAATGATGCTGAAATTTTAGAGCTTCTGAGTGAACTTTCTAAGTACGGGATACGTGTAAAGCATCTAAAATTATTTGAAAATTTTGCCAGCCGGCAATCAGCCTTTATCCAGCAGATTGTTCTTCCTGTTGCTATGTCCGGCAAAAAGGATTCTTATAAAAGGACTCTGAAGAACATAAATAAGCTTGAAAGATTGCTATGTGATTTTCATGAACTTCTGGTAAAGAAAGAAAATAGGAAATTTCTAGAAAAATATAAATGATGGATAAAATCTCTCCCGGGCTAATTAAAAGAAAAATAAAAATATTTAATGTAATTCTGTATTTTTTAATTTTCCTTTTTTTATCTTCTTTTTTTTTATTCCAGGCACCGCAAAAAGTTTTTTGCGAACCCAATAGCACTGAACCCAATAGCACTTTAAACAAAGAGGAAATTAATATATCTGCTGAATCTGCTGTGATTGTAAATTATGATACAGGTGAGATCTTGTGGGAAAAAAATTCTTCTAAAAAAATGTATCCTGCAAGCCTGACAAAAATGCTATCATCGATAATTGTTATTGAAAATATCAATGACTTAGAAGAAATAATAAGAATACCAGCAAGTGCTTCCGGGAGAAATCATTCCGCATTTAAATTAAAAACAGGTGACAGAGTAAGCATTCTTGATTTACTCAAGGCTTCTCTTATAATTTCTCATAATAATGCTATAGTCGCTCTTTCAGAATATGTTTCAGGCAGCAGTGAAGATTTTACGAAGCTAATGAATGCAAAAGCAAGAGAAATAGGAGCATATGATACTCTTTTCCAGAATGTAAACGGACTTGATAGTGAATTCCCGGACCATAAATCAACAGCAGCAGACCTTGCAAAAATTGCATCTTATTGTATGAAAAATGATTTGTTCCGCAAAATAGTTAGTACAAAAAATGATACCATTAAAATAAGCAATAAAGAAATTGAAATTACAAATACAAATAATCTTCTTGAATATGAATATATAAGTGGAATAAAAACAGGCCTTACAAATAATGCAGGATACTGTATAGCACTTTATTCAGAAAAAGATGACCTGAGACTTATAACAGTTATTTTAAATAATAAAACCATAGAGGAAAGAAACGAAGACTCATTAAGACTACTGGGCTGGGCCTATGATAATTTAAAATATACAAAAATTGCCGATCAGGAAAAACCAGTTGTCAGCGTAAGTGCAGGAAGTCAGACAATAATGAACATAGACTTATATCCGGAAACAGATTACATTGATGTGATAAATATAAACAGTGACACAGTAGATTTTAAAAACAGAATAAAAGATGATATAAACCTTCCAGTTAAGAAAAATGAAGTAATGGGCTATATGGATATATATGTTAACGGAAAAAAAGTAAAAGAAATTCCTCTAGTATCCCATGATTATATCGGAGCAGGGTATATCTACCAGGAATTAACAGACACTGGCACCGGTACAGAGCAGACTTCATTTATAATAATATCTGTAGCACTATTTTATTTTTTAATATTTCTAATTATAATAGTGAGAAATTTATTTTTAAGAAGGAATATATAATAAAATTAAATGGAGGTATGCTAAATTGAAAAATGGTATCGAAAAGATATTCACAGTTATTTTATTAATTATATCAATGCTTTCTTTTTTATTCTTTGCTGGTTGTGCCGGTGGAAGTCCTGCTGAAGAGCAACCCGTTATTTCAGAACCTGAAGAAGAAGAAATAACAGATGAAGAACCCACAGATGAAGATAAAATTGCCGG
>JAQVHC010000125.1 GCA_028696435.1 Actinomycetota bacterium
ATCTTTTTAAGAATTGAAAGAGAAGAAGCAACTAAAATAATATGCCGCTATATGCAATATGGTGCTTCGAACAAAATTGTAAAAAGGGTAGAGGATAACCTGGCCGGAAAAGATAGTAAAAATAAGGGGCTTATATGGCACTGGCAGGGAAGTGGTAAGACATTTACTATGATATTTGCTGCTAATAAACTTTACCATCTGGAAAGTCTCGAAAATCCCACAATATTTTTTATTGTTGATAGAGATGAACTTGAAGGCCAGTTGAGCGATGAGTTTAATTTTCTGGATATTGAAAAGCCTGAAGTAATTGACTCAGTTGCAGAGCTTAAGAAAATTTTAGAATATGATGATTATCGCGGTAAGAGAGGAATATTTATAACTCTAATCCATAAATTCAGGCCAGAAGAGCTGAGCCCGATTCAGAAAAAACTTGAAGAGATATCAAAAAGTAAAGAATCAATAATGAACAGAAAAAATGTAATAGTCTTTATTGATGAAGGGCACAGAACCCAGTATGGATTGCTTGCTTCTCAGATGAAAAGTATCTTTAAAAATGCTTTTTTCTTTGCCTTTACCGGAACCCCAATATCAAAAGAAGGAAGAGACACATACATTGAATTTAGCTATCCTCCAGATGAACTTTATCTTGATAAATATTTTATTGCTGATTCTATAAAAGATGGATTTACAGTAAGAATGGTTTACCAGCCAAGGCTTGTAAAAGAAGTTCATTTAAAAAAAGATATGCTGGAGAGTTTCCTGGATTCAGAATTCGAAGAACTTCCTGAAAATATAGCGGAAGCGGTTAAGAGCAGAATAGGTGAAAAACTCAGTTCAATTACAGTATATCTGGAAAACCAGAATCGAATTAATCTTATAGCCAGTGATATAGCAAAGCATTTCAGGGAGAATTTTGATGGTAAATTTAAAGGCATGGTAGTTGCTGTCAGCAGAACGGCCTGTGATATGTATAAAAAGGCACTGGATAAGTATTTGCCGCCAGAATATTCTGAGATAGTTATGACTTATAACAGAGTTGAGGAAAAAAAGGAGTTAATAGAAAGGGTTGCAGACCTCGGGGCGAGGTTTGGGACTAAAGATACTGAAGAAATTAGAAATATAGTGCTGGATAAATTTAAAAATGAAGAACATCCAAAAATACTTATTGTTACTGATATGCTTCTTACTGGATTTGATGCTCCTGAGTTAGGAGTTATGTATCTTGACAAACCACTTAAAGAACACAGATTGCTTCAGGCAATAGCCAGGACAAATAGACCATATAAAGAATTAAAAGAAGCAGGAGTTATTATTGATTATGTTGGAGTCCTTGGAGAGATAAAAAAGGCTTTTAAAATTTATAATGAAGAAGATGTAAAATGTGTGCTTCTAAATTACGAGAATATCGGAAAAGAATTTATGGACCTTATTGATAAAATACTTAACATGTTTGGAAAACTGCCCGGAAATTACGAAAGGGAAACTTTGCTTGAGGCTGTTGAGCTTTTGACAACTGATAAAGTAAGAGAAAGAGAGTTTATTGGAAGTTACAGGAGTTTGAGGAAACTTTTTGAATTGCTGGGTTCAAAAGAAATAAAAGTTGATTACCTGGGAGGCTATAAATGGATTTCGGCTGTTTATACATATTATATGAAAGTGGTAAATCAGCAGCCTCCTGTTGAAGATTATGTGGAAAAATATTTTGATAAAACTATAAAATTTATTCACCAGTCTATTGAAATAAAAAATATTGAAACCGGCCTTCCCGAAGTTACATTTGACGAAAAATACCTCGAAGAGCTGGAAGAAAAAATAAAGAGCGAAAAAGAAAAAGCTGCAAATATACTTTTTGCACTAAATAAGCTGATTCTTGTTGAAAGGCATAAAAATCCTATTTATGAATCTCTTGTTGATAAAGTGGAAAGACTACTTGAACAATGGAAAGAAAAGACGGAGGATTATGCGACGATATATTCAGAATCAAGGGACATAATAAGAGAGATAGATAATCTAAAAAACAGGCAAAAAGCGATTGGTTTTTCAGACCTGCAGTATTCTTTACTGCTTGTTCTTGAAGAAAAATTTGGGAAAAAGGAAGAATTGATAGATGAGGTAAAAGGTATCTCAAATAAACTAAATGATTATTTATTTCCCGGATGGTTTAATCAGCTTACAGAAGAAAAAAAAGTAGAGAGAGAAGTCAGGAAGTTTTCCAGAAAGCTTAAAAGAAAATACGAGCTCACCATGGAAGAAATGGATGAGTTATATAAAAAATTAATGGAACAGATTAAAAATTATGGTACTAAATAATTACACATACAGCGTGTCTTATAGAGATATTAAATATCCGAGATTAGAACTAAAAACAGGAAAGCTTCTTTTTATTCTACCATCTGGATATAACCCGGATACTTTATTTGAGAAGCACAATAGCTGGATTTATAGAAAGATTAAATTTATTGAAGAGTGCATGGAAAGTGCGAAGAATAAGAAACTTGTGGAGAGGACCGATGAGGAATTTAAAAGATTGGTAGACAAATTCACCGTAGAAATATCCCTGGAATTAGAAGTAAAGATAGGAAGAATTTATCTAAGAAAAATGAGAACAAAGTGGGCAAGCTTGAGCCAGCACGGCAATCTAACAGTTAATAAGCTTATGAAATATTTACCAGAATATCTGATTGAATATATTATATTTCATGAGACTGCCCATATTATTGAAAAGAAACATAATACAAGATTCCGGGGTATAATAGAAAAAAAATACAGGAATTATCAGGAATTTGAAAAGGAATTATTTGAATACTGGTTTAAGGTGTCAGAGCAAGAAAGCATATAGAAAGTTTGTAGATTAAAACAAATAAGAGAATGGAGGTATATTATGCCATTTTATTTTGTAAATAAGCACGCACAGGATAACGGTGACCATGAAGTTCACGAATCTAATTGTTTATGGTTGCCTGAAGAAAAGAATAGACAAGGTTTAGGGTATTTTAGTAATTGTCACGAAGCTGTAAAAAAAGCAAAAAAAGAGTACTACAGTCAATCAAATGGTTGCAAATATTGCTGTCCTGATTGTCACACAGGTTAGTTTTGGGAGCCGGTATTGATCGAGTTTCAGTCAATGTGTTACTTGCCTCACAAGTTTGGAGGATGTTGATTTACTTTATTATTTGTCAATTCCAACGCTTAAAAATTTTAAAATTAGAATCTTTGAACTTATTATTTAAGCCCTCTATAAGGACATCCTGATAAGGATAAAAATAATATAGATTTAATAAAATATAAAATTGTTATTATTAATTGCTTGTTTTATAATTAAAAACCGGGCAAAA
>JAQVHC010000126.1 GCA_028696435.1 Actinomycetota bacterium
TTTTACCTCACCGACTATTTTATCAGTAGCGTCTTCAATATCGGGAAAAATTCCACATCCTTTACCGGCAATAATAGCAGCACCATAGGCAGGACCTTCTTCAATATTTATAGTAATAACTTTTGAATCCAGAACATCTGCAATTATCTGTCTCCAGATTCCGCTTCTTGCCCCGCCGCCTGACAAAATTATACTGTCTGGTTTAATATCAAGTTCTTTCATAAGAGAGAGACAATCAAGCTGACTGAAGGCCACGCCTTCCATGATTGACCTGATAAAATGATCAGGGCCATGTCTGTAAGAAATACCAAAGAAAACACCTCTTGCATGTGGGTCAGCATAAGGTGTTCTCTCTCCAGATAGATAGGGTAAAAATATAAGTCCTTCTGAGCCTGCAGGAGCTTTTGCTGCCTGGTTATCAATTAATCCATAACCCTTCACGTTAGGATAGTTATTGATTATTTCTATGGTTGGACCAAATTTTTCTGAATACCATCTTACCGAGCCACCAGCTGAAAGTGTTACACCTGTAAGGTGCCATTTACCGGTTACAGCATGGCAAAAAGAGTGCAACCTTCCTTCCGGGTCATATACAGGCTCGTCACTGTGTGCGAAAACCACACCGGAAGTTCCGATTGAGTCCATAATTCGTTTTTTTCTTACTATTCCGGTTCCAACTGCACCTGCAGCGTTATCGCTACCTCCCCCGGCTATCGGGGTTCCTTCAACTAAACCTGTAAGCTCTGAGGCCTCTTTGCTAATTCTGGAAGATAATACTTCTGATTCATATATAACTGGAAGAAAATCACGATTTATCCGTAGCCCATCAAGAATTGTATCAGACCAGTTTCTGGAAGGTATATCCATAAGAATTGTTCCAGAAGCATCGGATACCTCGGTTGCAAAAGTACCTGATAACCTGTATCTTATATAATCTTTCGGAAGAAGAATTCTTGATATTTTTTTATAGTTGCTGGCTTCATTTTCTCTAAGCCAGAGTATTTTTGGAGCTGTGAACCCGGGCAGGGCCTTATTATATGACAGCTTTATAAAGTTGTCATAACCAAATATTTTATATATGGTTTCGCATTGGGGATAAGTTCTCTGGTCACACCATAGTATTGCAGGCCTTATTACTTCACCGTTATTATCCAGAAAGACGCTACCGTGCATCTGGCCAGAAAGGCCTATGCACATTATATCTCCTGGGGGTACATGAGATTTATTTAACACGTCTTTTATGGTTTTTATTGAAGCTACCCACCAATCTTCGGGAATCTGTTCGGCCCACCCGGGTCGGGGGGTTATAAGTTTATATCCACTTATGCTTGAAGCTACGAGCTTAAGATTTTCATTTATAATTAATGCTCTGGTTGAAGTTGTTCCTATGTCAAGACCTAAAAGATATTTCATAATTATAATAAATATACCATTGTTTAATATTGTTTTTATATTATTTTTTGAAAAACTTACTTCATTTTTGCTTCATCATTTTTGTAAGTATTAATTCTATATCTCCTCTATGGTTCTCAGGGTTGTAATATGCTTCTATTATCTCTTCATTTGGTAGACTATTAATTCTCTCATTCATTATATTAAGCACGAGGGAATTAATTTCGATAGCTTTATTTACAGGCATTCTTTCAGGATTGATATCTATACCAAAATATTCATTATAACCAGCCATTTTTAATGCAAAAAGTGATGCCTCTCCCTGTGACCATTCTACTACACCGAGATTTAAATCCTGGTCATAATTCCCAAGGGGCTGGCTATTCCAGTGCGTATGGAAGAGTCTGCCTTCTCTTGTTGCTCTACTGAATGCATACGGAGCATCTTCGTATCCCATTCTGATATGCCCTATTTCAGGTTGCATTCCAAGCAACCTGTAGCCTTTATCCAGGAGTTCTCTATTAGTTTTTGATTTTAATCTTGATTCAATATCATGGCATGCAAGAAGACCATCTACAGTTGTTCTATAAATATTGTTTGGTGCAGGCTCATAGGGTTTTGGTTCAATAGCAACTGGCACACCGGGAACTTCATCCATAGCACAGGCTACTGCGTCTTCAAATCTATCCCACATGTCATAAAAATTTGTTCCAAGGGAATACAGATAACCATCTATACCTGGCCATATACCTGCATGATGAAGGTTATGGTCTCTTACGAACTTCAGGCAGTTTGTTAAAATTTCTATTGCCTCATCTCTGTACTTGTTAATAGGATTTGACAACGAACCAAATTCAAATTGTCTGGGATAAAAAATTGAAGGATAGCAGGAAAGAAGCTTAATTCCGCTCTCTTTTTCAAGCTCTTCGTAAAGATGATAATTTCCTTCGTTTACCTCAAGTGGGTAGTGGGCTTCTATTGCTCCTACTCCTAATTTCGCCATATCAGCAGCCATTTCTATTCTCTGTGGTATGTCTTTACTTTCAATATATGCATCATGGAATCTTCCGCCCACAGGTGTAAAATACCATATTCCTACAGATATTTTTATGTCAAGACTAAAAGTATTTAAATGTTCTATTAGTTCTTCTTTTGTTCTTCTCTTTTCCTGATACCTTGTATTTATTATATCATTCATAATGCCTTCCTATCCCTGAGATTATTTTGCTAAAGAGTATAAATTTTTGTTAACCTGCTTTTTCTATCTTTTCAAAATAATAAATTTTTAAAATCTTAAAGCTATAGTAAGGAAAAAAAATTAGTTAGTCAAGTAAATTATAAAATTATGTTTAAAAAATGCCTTGACTAACTGAAATTATCCCTTTATAATTTCACATTAAAAATAAAATACTTTCATAATAATTCCATACTATATTCAAAGCAAGCATTATAAAAACTATAAATTTAAAATTTAATATCCCGGGGAGTCTGATATATCCATAAATTTATTAATAAAATTACAATCCGATAGCTAAAATCAAAGAAAAAATTAAATAAATGTATATTTTTAACTGAATTATTAAAAAACAAATTAAATAAAAGGAGGTAGTAAAAGAGGTATGAAAAAATATGAGATTTGTCTAAGATGCCCTGCGGCAGGC
This sequence comes from Actinomycetota bacterium, assembly GCA_028696435.1. GTDB lineage: Bacteria > Actinomycetota > Humimicrobiia > Humimicrobiales > Humimicrobiaceae > JAQVEM01. The sequence continues at coordinate 3,054 of JAQVHC010000126.1, forward strand.
CAAACTTAAACAAATCTCCAATTAATTTTATCAAAAGTAAGATTGATTTAAAAGGAGATGAAAGAAGTGAAAAAAATACTTGTTCTTACATTGGTTGCAGCTTTAATGGTTTCAATGTTATTCGTTGGAACTTCCTGCAGCCATGAGCAGGCTACAACAGAAGAATCAGCTGACAAAGGCTCAACAGAAACAGAAGCCAGTGGTGAACTTATTGGTGTAACAATGCCTACAAAATCCCTCCAGCGCTGGAATCAGGATGGAGACAACATAAAAAA